>DEUO01000173.1:2650-8653 GCA_002362595.1 Caryophanales bacterium UBA3260 | reverse complement strand
AATTTATTAATGATATATCATTAATATTTAAAGATAGAATCTAATGTTAGAAGGTCCTGTTTTGTATATGATGAATCGATTAGTATATTTATATTATCCGTTAATAAATGACGATTTATGTTTTGTTCTTTAAATATTAATGATATATCATTAATAAATTCTTCACTGTTTATAACTTTGTAATTATTAACAGATAATATTGAGTGATTTGTTATTACTTTTTTATTTAATAAAAGAAGACCATTACTAGTAAAGATAATGGATATTGTGTTTCTTTTCATTTTATGATAAATCTAAATTATAAAAGTCTTCAGGATTTATTAAGCTTCCATCTTTATATGTTTCAAAGTGAAGACAATTTTCTTTTTCATTAGTAAGTTTATTTGGTCCACTTTTAGCAATAACGTCTCCTTGTTTTATAGTATCACCGATTTTTACTTTAACATCTTTAACGCTTTCATAAATACTTACAATATTATTACTATGTTCTATTTCTATTATTGTACCTAAGATATCATCATCTTTTATTGATACTATTTTACCATCTAAAGTAGCTATACAATCAAATTCAGAATCACTTGAATATAGTATACCAGTATTAGGCATGAATATATTTTCATATTGAATAAGGGATTGTTCTTGTACTTTTTCTTCATCTTCATAACTATAATAATTTTTGCTTATAGATACTTGATCATTGTTAAATGGTTTTATTGGTTTTTTTGTTACTTCTTTTTGGACTTCTTGTGTTGCATCAATGATAGGACTAGTAACTAAATCTTGTTCTGGATTAAAATTATAGTTTATAATATTTCCAATTAAGTAATAAACAATAATTGCTCCGCAGACTACGAAAACTCCTAACGTTGGTATAATCCAATCTTTCAACTTTAATTTTGTCATTTATTTCCAACCTTTCTAATAATAAGTTTGGACAATAAAAAAAGAAATATACCTATAACTTATCAATTTTAATATTTTGATAATAATATTTTAATATTTCTTCATAGTTATATCCTAGTTTAGCCATATTATTAGATCCATGTTGGCTCATTCCTACTCCATGACCATATCCTCTAGTTGTTATTTCTAAGTAATTATTCTTTTTTATTATTTGGAAATCTGTAGAACGTAAAGATAGTTTTTTTCTTACTTCTATACCAGTAAAGTCTTTATTGTTTATAGTTATTTTTGAAATACGATTAGATTTATCTTTTATAATATTAGTTATTTCGATAAATGAACATTGAATATTTAGATTTGTACAAAATTCTTGTTGGGAGATAGTTATAGTATTAGAATTATCTCCATCATAGGGAGAAGGTATAATATTTAAGTAAGCATTTTCTTCTTTAAAAACATTTAAAGAACTTTCTGTATATCCATTACTCATAGAATAATAGTAAGCTTTTATTGGTTCGTTATTATAGAACATAATAAGGTCTTTAGTAGATAAGACAGCATTTGATATTTTATTATAATATGTATCATATTTATCTTGCCATTTTTCTAGCATTTCTTCTTTAGTTATATAAACTTGATCTGATGTAGTATTTGTTATTGATTTTTGGGATTTTAAATGATTTATGGCATAAGTTCTAGCAGCAATAGCTTGAGATTTTAATGCTTCAATTTCAAATAATGCAGGCATTTCCCCTGCTACTACACCTATTACATAATCTTCTAATTCGATGTTATTTATTTGGTCTCCTTCTCTAACTGGAACGTATATTTTTTGTGGTTCTTCTTCCTCTTTTAGAGAAAAATTAGTTTCTTTTTTTAAGAAACTAATTATAGTCAAGGGAATTAATAAAATAATTATAATTAAAAGATTTCTATTCATTAAATCATCCTTTTATGATTGTTGTAAGACTCATAAAATCTGTTATGAAGTTTGTTAGAAGGTAACTCATACATACTGCTAATATTAAAACAATTATTCTAGCTTCTAAAGCTTTATTAGTTTTAAAGAATCTGTCGAAGTTAACTCCTGATAATGAATAAATACTTAAGAATAATGTAATAACATATATATAAGCTTTATAATTCATTATATGTTCCGTTTTCTATATTTATGATTTTATTTACTCTTCTATGATGTCTTTCATCTTCAGAATGAGGTGTATTAATAAATTCTTTAATCATATCTATTAATTCATTTATATCTTGTTTATAACTTAAGGCGATAATGTTAGCATCGTTATGTTCACGGGCTAAATGAGATTGTTCTAAATTTGAACAATGAGCACATCTTATTCCTTTTACTTTATTGGCGGCGATACTCATTCCTATTCCTGTACCACACATAAGTACTCCAAAGTCTGCCTCTTTATTTATTACAGATTTAGCAACGCGAAAAGCAAAGTCTGGATAGTCATCTATAGGTGTATTATCAGTACTTTTATCAAGAAATTCATACTCCTTTAAGGATTCTATTAAAGTCTTTTTTTCATTAACTCCATTGTGATCTGTAGCTATTGCAATTTTCATTATTTACCAATCCTTTCATAAATCTATTATCATTAATATTATAACACATATTAAACTTCTTTTTACACGAATAACATGAAAAAAAGAAACCTATTTAGTTTCTTCTTGATCATATCCAAATTTACGATTGAATTTTTCAACAGCACCAGTTTTTTTAGCTTTTCCTTGTTTTCCAGTATAGAATGGATGGCATTCGCTGCATACTTCAATATGGATACTGTCTTTTGTAGATTTAGTCATAAATGTAGCTCCACAAGCACAAGTTACCTTACAATCTTTCATTTCTGGATGAATATCTTTTCTCATTTTTATTCTCCTTCCGCCATGTCTATATTTCACGACATAGTAATTTCTTCGTCTTATGTATTATATCATAAGAATATAACTATTCAAGATATAAATTAAATATTTATTTATTTTTTGCTAAATATTGATAGTATTTTACCAACTGTAAATACGATAGTATCACTTTTTTTAGTAGCTACTTCTTTAAATATAGCTTTGCATCCTACTGTTAGAGATGATACAACTGCAGTTATTATTATTGTTATAATTGTTTGAGACAGATGGAACTTATTACATATTGTGATAGTTAAGACTGCACTTAAACTTCCACTTACTATTCCACATATATCACCTATTACGTCATTACATATAGATGATACTTTAGTTGAATTTTTTAACAAGGATATTGCTTTTTTAGCACCTTTTATTTTTTGAGAAGCTCTTGCATGCAAGCTAGCTTCGTTACTAGTTAAAACTGCAACACCAATCATATCAAATATTATTCCAATGGACATAACTAATAATAGTATTATAACTAAGATTAATGTATTAAATTTTTCTGACATAATAGTTGATATACTACTAAATATGATTGAAAGAATAAAAGATAATAAAAAAACTTTATATATCCAGTTAACATTACTTTTCATATTAACTCTCCTTATAAAGTATATATTAATATTTGTATGGTATATTATAAATTAATTTTACGGCTTTGGTCGAGTTGAGTTTCTCTAACTTCTACCATCAATTACTCTCTGGCGATTTCTCTTTAAAGAAGTCAATCGGTTGTTACCAAGACGATTACTCGATTACCACTTAGTCCGCACTTCAAACCTTATAATACATACACCCTAGAGAATTTCTCTAACACATAGTGATTATTCTTATTCGCTTTTGCAATCATGTTTTCAATTTCTATCCCACATAATCACTCACGACATGCAAAGTTGAATCTTTTTTTGCGACGGGATAAAAGGATTCTAGGTTATATGCCATTATAACTTATCCTTAAATCTTAAATTATATATCCACCCAAATCTGGGCGAAATAAGCAGATATACAAAGTGTCATATATGCATAACTGATGGATTTTTAGCCCCACCTTCAAATAATGTTTGTGACTAGGATAATGCACCACAACGATATGAATTTTATCAAATTTTAGAAAGAATGTCAAATTTATGTTATTTGTTATTTTTGTATTGACTTTTAGAAATAATCTTTTTTTATATTATATTTATAGTTTTTAAAAATATTCACGATTGTGAATATTTTATTCTGGCATATCTTTAGGAAGAGTGTCTTCTTCTTCAATTACTTTTATATTTGCACCTGCTCCTGATAGTTTTTCAACTATGTTTTCATATCCTCTTAAGATGTGATTTATTTCACATATTTTTGTTGTTCCTTTGGCAATTAAACCTGCTATAACCATTGCTGCGCCAGCTCTTAAATCTGTTGCTACTACTTCTTCGCCTTTTAATTCTGTTTTACCAATTATAATAGCTGTTCTTTCATTTACACGAATATTAGCTCCCATTTTTTGAAGATATTTAATATGACCCATACGATTTTCATATATTGTTTCTTCAAAGATACTCATTCCATCAGCTTGAGTTAGTAAGACGCTCATTGGCTGACCTAAATCAGTGGCAAATCCAGGGAAGACTAATGTTTTAACATTAATAGCTTTATATTTTTTGGGCTTTGTTATAGTTAAAGTATGGTTATCAACTTCGATTTTTACATCCATTTCTTTTAATTTACTTAGTAAAGCATCTATATGCTCTTCGATAATACCTGTTATTTTTAAATTTTTTCCTGTTAATGCACCGATTATGGCGTATGTCCCTGCTTCTATTCTATCAGGAATAACATCAACTATTCCTGATCCTAAATGTTCAACACCTTCTATCTTTATTTCGCTAGTTCCAGCACCTGTAATTTTAGCACCCATATTATTTAATAAACTTGCTATATTAACTATTTCCGGTTCTTTAGCAGCATTAGAAATATGAGTTATTCCTTCAGCTTTTACAGCAGCAAGCATAATATTAATGGTTGCACCTACTGAGGCAAAATCCAAATATATACGAGCTCCTTTTAATTTATCTGCTTTAAAAATATATTTGTTGCCTTCAATTGTTACTTTTGCGCCTAATTTTTTAAAACCATTAATATGAAAATCTATTGGTCTAGATCCAATATTACATCCACCTGGAAAGTAAATTTCTGCATAATGGAATTTAGCTAATAGGGCACCCATAAAATAATATGATGCACGAAGCTTTTTACTTAGTTCTTCTGGTACAACTTTGTTTTCAATGTTATGAGTATCAATATGCATTATTTCATTTTCATAATTTACTGTACCATTTAATAGCTCTATGATACTTATTAATGATTTAGTATCAGAAATATTTGGCACGTTGTATAAAGTTACTTCCTCGTCAGAAAGAATTGCTGCTGGTATTAATGCAACTACACTATTTTTAGCTCCACTTATTTTTATTTCACCAGTAAGGTCATGTTGACCTTCTATTAATAATTTTTTCATTATATCACTCACAGACTTCTCGGAGAATATTATTTCTCAAATTTACTATATAATTAACTAGTTACTTTGTCAATTTTGATTATGATTAGTTTACACTTAAGATGTTAATTTTTCGATTAATTCTTTGATAAATGATTTATATTCTACTTCTTGTTTTTCTTCTTTTGATTCTAATAGACATAATGGTGGATACATTACACACCACCAATTGTTGCCTTCTCCTTCTCCTAAAGATACAACTAATGATTCATAATTTCCTTCATCATACTTGACACCAAGATATTCTTTAGGAGGAAAATAATTTTTACCATAATTTACTGTATATGGAATATTATATTTGTTAATAGTATTATCTAGAATATCTTGATTATTATTTATTATATTTCTTGTTTCTTCTATTGAAGCAGATTGTTCTAATAAAGGAAAGAAATTATCTTCTAAATCTTTTTTTATTAATAACTTAGTTGTCTGATCAATATTAGAATTGCTATTAGCTATAATACGAAATCTTATTGAATCATTAGGAATATAATATGTCTCTTTAGGTTTAATAAATAATGATAGAATTATCATAATCAACAACATGTATATTATTTTTTTCATTTTAATCACCTGATTAATTAATGGGTGATTTTACTATATTTTATTCATTTATTATAAAAATGTAA
>DEUO01000173.1:0-2418 GCA_002362595.1 Caryophanales bacterium UBA3260 | reverse complement strand
TAAAAATGTAACGATTTAAATTACGAAAATCTTTTTCTACTATTATTTTAGCCGTTTTATAATACTTATTAGCTATTGATAATATATCTTCAGCTTGAGTTTCGCCTATTTCAAAAATTATTATATTTTTTGATGTTAAGTACTTAGAAGATTGTTCTAGTATTTTTTCATAGAAGTAAAGACCATTATTTTTAGCATATAAAGCAAGGTGTGGTTCATTATTTTTAACAATATCCATTATTTCTTCATCTTCTTTTATATAAGGCGGATTACTTATTATAATATTAAATTTATTATTAATATTAGAAAAGATATTGCTTTCTATGAATTCTATATTTACTTTGTTAGCTAAAGCATTTGATGATGCTACTTTTAAGGCTTCTTTACTTATATCACAAGCTGTTACTTTAGTGTATGGTAATGCTTTTTTGATACTAACTGCTATACAACCACTACCAGTTCCTATATCTAAAATAGATAATTCTTTAGTACTATATTTTTCTTTTAATAGGTTAATTGTTTTTTCTACTAATTCTTCTGTTTCTGGGCGTGGTATTAAGACATTTTTATTTACTTTTATGATATTACCATAGAATTCAACATCGCCAATTATGTATTGAACTGGTTCGCCATTTTCTAAACGTTTAATCGCTTGTTCTAAATCATCTTCTGGATGGATAAATTTTTTTAAATATTCTAGTTCCGTCATTTTTTCATTCTTTCTAAAAAAGAGGAGCTTATTCTCCTCTTAGTTTTCTTTGTAAGTCTTCAGTAATTAATGCTTCGATGATATCATCTAGAGCACCATCCATTACTCTATCTAATGTATTTGTAGTATATCCTATACGATGATCTGTAACGCGATTTTGAGGATAGTTGTATGTTCTTATTTTTTCTGAGCGATCTCCTGTACCTATTTTGCTTCTTCTTTCGTTTCCTACTTCAGCATCAAGACGTTCTTGTTCTGCTTGATAAAGTCTTGCTTTAAGTACTTCCATTGCTTGAGCCTTATTTTGAAGCTGACTACGCTCATTTTGACATGTTACCACAGTATTTGTAGGCAAATGAGTTATTCGAACTGCTGAAGGTGTTGTATTTACTCCTTGGCCACCATGACCGCTTGCACAATATACATCTATACGTAAATCATTAGGATTTATATCTATATCAACATCTTCGACTTCTGGCATTATAAGAACAGTTGCAGTTGATGTTTGAATTCGACCATTTGATTCTGTTACAGGTACTCTTTGAACACGATGTGAACCAGATTCGTATTTAAGTTTTGAATAAACATTTTCACCTTTTATTTTAGCTTCAATTTGAGAAAATCCTCCTGATGTTCCTGCTTCTGAATTAATTATTTCTATTTTCCAACCTAGTTTATCAGCATAACGAGAATACATTCTAAATAGGTCACCAGCAAAGATATTAGCTTCATCTCCTCCTGCTGCTCCTCTTATTTCCATAATAATATCTTTATCATCATTTTCATCTTTGGGAATTAATAATATTTCTAATTCGCTTATCAAAGTATTTTTTGCTTCTTCTAGAGTAGCCATTTCTTCTTTAGCTAAATTTCCCATTTCTGGATCATTTATTAGTAATTTTGCTTCTTCTAAATTACTTATTGTTTTTTTATATTCATTATATTTATTGTATGCTGGTTCTAAGTCTCTTTGTTCTTTAGATAGTTTTTTTAGTGTATTGTAATCATTTAGAACTTCTGGAGTTGATAATTTTTCTGTTAGTTCTTCATACTTTTCTTTTATTGCATCAAGTCTTTCAAACATGATTTTCACGCCTTTCGTTTGTATTATAACATGTAAGTTTTTACTAGTAAATTAATATTTATCTTTATTGTTGTAAACTAAAAACAAATGGAGATTATACCATTTGTTCTTCATCTTCATCTATAATTACCAAATCTTTTAAGTCATCATCATCTGTTAAGTCATCATCGCTGTCATCGTCTGTGAAAATTTCTTCGTTTTCTACATCGTCTTCAAGATCTTCTGCTTCTTCTAGTTCAAGATCCTCTTCTATTTCATCATCATCTGTTGGGATTACTATTTTGGCTGCATGTTTAGTTTTTAAATCCCATAAACCATTTTCTAACATTATGAAACGATGGTCTGTAGATAATACATCAAAGAATGCTGGTAATTTATTTACAAATTCATCTTCTGTCATTGATAATAGATTACAAACTTCTTTAAAAAGTTCATTTATTTTCATCTGACGATTTGTTTCTTCTAATATTTTTAAAGCTATATCATCATAAGACATTGCTTCTAATTCTTCTTTTGATAAATCTCTTAATTTCATAAAAATGACCTCCAAATAATTCACTAGTCACCATTATACATATTTTTTATAATATGACAAGACTTAATAATATATTTTTTAATATTATTT
>DEUO01000004.1:1587-6188 GCA_002362595.1 Caryophanales bacterium UBA3260 | reverse complement strand
CGACGCTCTTCCGATCTAAAAGAAGTTGAGAAAATATAATCAACTTCTTTTTTAGATAAATTCTTGTATTTTATTTGAATGTATAAGAGCTAAAGATGAATTCGTTATTATCATTCTTTTCAAATGTATATGTGTATGTATTTAGATTGTCATTACTTATTATATTAAATTCTGTTTCTGGGTGGTAATATTCATAAGCTTCATCAAGTTCTTCGTTTTCATCTAGTTCTATATCAAATAAAGTATTGTTGCCATTTAGGGCATCATCATATGATTTATGATAAGCAGTACAATATCCGGTGTGCCCTCCAAGTACACAAAAGGCTTTTTTAACTAATACTGTATATTTATTTCCATCATTTTGTATTTTTATTATTCTATTTATAATATTAGGTTTGCGAAGTCCTGAAATACCATGACCACCATGTTCTTCGTTATTTTTAAATACTTTTTTATCTTTGTCGTAAAGGAAAAGTTTTACATCGACACATTCTGGGCATGGAACATCTTCACCTGTTATTTCCTTTCCAAAGTATTTTTTAGTTATCTCATTAACTCTATCTAAACTGAATTCTTCATCATATTTTTCATCTATAAAGTCTAAGGCAAAATTTATCATATCTAAATTTGATAAATCATTTACACTAAAGTTTTTATTTAGATATTCTAATGTACTCATATGGTTTATTTTATCTAGTAATTGTTCATAGTCTGTTTCTGATACTTCTTTTTCATTAGATACAGATGGTTTACCAGCTTCTTTTGCTTCACATTCTTTTGTAGTACATTTATTATCCTTTAAGAACATATAAGAGCTCCCAAAACCTATTGCTAAACATAAAATAGCTATAATTATTGTAATAATTATTCCTTTCTTATTCATTAATACACTTCCTATTCTTTATATATTATATCATATTTTTATTGTTAAGATATATAAAGATATTGTTTTATAAAAAAAGCGACTTTTTAGAGTCGACTTTTTTAATTTAGTTTATTTAATCTATCAATTACTACTTGTAACTTAGCTTCTTCTTCTGCTAGATTGTCTCTTTCTGCTGTAACAATATTTTCTGGAGCTTTAGCAACATAATTTTCGTTAGCAAGTAACTTACTACGTCTTGCAATAGATGCTTCTAATGATTCTTTTTCTTTTGTTAATGTTTCTAATTCTTCTCCTTTTTGTTTAGAATTATCATAATAGATAGTTAGATTATATTTATCTAATGTTACTTCTAAATTGCCTGACATTTTACTAGATTTAACTATTTTATCAGTTAATTTTAACATTTTTAAGATAAGATTATTATCGATATTAGTAACTACTTCAAAGTCACTACCAATACCATTTTCAGCTTTTTTATTTCTAAATAAAGTTATATATTCTATTACTTTATCTATTTCTTTCTTTTCTTTATTAAATATATATTCTTTTTCATATTTTGGATATGTACTTATCATAATAGATGCAGCATCTTTAATTGGCAACATTTGATATATTTCTTCAGTTACAAATGGCATAAATGGATGTAGCATTTTTATAATACCTGTTAAGATATATGTTAATACACTCTTTGTACTAGTACTATTTAAATTAAATTTAGCGAATTCAATATAATTACTACAGAAATCTGACCAAATGAAATCATATATTTCAGTACCAGCTAGATTTAGTTCATATTTATCCATATGTTTTGTCATACTTTTTACTATGTTTTCATACTTAGTTAATATCCATTTATCTTCGTCTTTTAAATTAGTTAAATCTATTTTATCTAAATCTTCGATATTAAGTAGAACAAATCTTGAAGCATTCCATAATTTATTAATAAAGTTCCATGTACTTGCTACTTTTTCTTTATCAAATCTTAAATCAGTACCTAAAGCAACATCAGTAGATAGATAGAATCTTAGGGCATCAGCACCATATTCTTCTATTAGATCCATTGGGTCTACTCCATTACCTAGTGATTTAGACATTTTGCGTCCTTCTTTATCACGAATAAGTCCATGAATAATACAATCTTTAAATGGTCTTGTACTAGTAATATGTTCTGCTTGGAAGACCATTCTAGCTACCCAGAAGAAGATTATATCGTAAGCTGTAACTAATACATCGTTTGGAAAGTATCTTTCCATATCTTCTGTTTTTTCTGGCCAACCTAAGGTACTAAATGGCCATAATGCAGATGAGAACCAAGTATCAAGTACATCTTCATCTTGATGCCATCCTTCTTCTTTTGGGGCTTCCATTCCAACATATATTTGATCATCTTTATACCAAGCAGGTATTCTGTGACCCCACCATAGTTGTCTTGATATACACCAGTCATATGAGATTTCCATCCAGTGATTTAGTATTTTTTCAAATCTTTCGGGAACAAAGTTTACTTTTTCGTCTTTTTTAGCTTGTGTTTCTAAAACGTGTTTAGCTAAATCACCCATTTTAACAAACCATTGTTTTGATAGATATGGTTCTACCATTACACCTGTTCTTTCACTATGACCTACTGAATGGGTAATAGGTTCGATACTTAATAATAGATTTGCTTCTGTTAAGTCTTTTATAAGTTCTTCACGACACATTTCACGACTCATACCTTGATATTTACCAGCATTAGAATTCATAGTGGCATCAGGGTTCATTACAATTATTCTTTCTAAGTTATGACGATTGCCTACTTCAAAGTCGTTAGGGTCATGGGCTGGAGTTATTTTAACAACGCCTGTTCCAAATTCAGGATCAGCATGTTCATCGCCAATAATAGGTATTTTTTTATTAACTATTGGTAATATTGCATATTTACCTATATAGTCTTTATATCTAATATCCATTGGGTTTACAGCTACAGCAGTATCACCAAATAATGTTTCTGGACGAGTTGTAGCAATATCTAGATATTCATCTGTTCCATCAATATAGTATTTTAAATGATAGAATGCTCCTTCTACATCTTTGTAAATAACTTCCTCATTTGATAATGCAGTTTGTGCTTGTGGATCCCAGTTAATTATTTTTTCACCACGATATATTATTCCTTCGTTATAGTAGTCAACAAATACTTTTGTTACGGCTTTATTTAGCCCTTCATCAAGAGTAAATCTTTCTTTGTTGTAATCTACACTTATGCCAACTTTAGCCCATTGATCTCTAATGTTTCCACTATATTCATGAGTCCAATCCCAACAAGCTTCTAGAAATTTTTCACGGCCATATTCGTATTTGTCAATGCCAAGTCCTTTTAATTTTTTAACAACTTTTGCTTCTGTCGCGATAGCAGCATGATCCATGCCAGGTAACCATAAACAATCAAAGCCTTTCATTCTTTTATAACGAATAAGGATATCTTGAATAGAAACGTCCATAGCATGACCTAAATGAAGTTTGCCTGTTACATTTGGTGGAGGTATTACAATGCAGAATGGTTTCTTAGTTTTATCACCAGAATCAAAGTAGCCAGCTTTACGCCAGTTATTATATTTATCTTTTTCTATAGATTTATGTTCATATTTTGTTTTTATTTCTTTCATATTATTTATTCCTTTCTTATTATTTATTTATATTAATTACACACCCGTTTAAAATTATTATTACACATTTTATCAACTCCTAAAAAAAATAGTTATAACTTAAGGACGAGCAAAACCCGCGGTACCACCTTAATTTATAACTATTGTTATACATCTTAAATATTTAACGCATATTAACGGATTATATAATAATCAGCTTAATTTGCAACCTTCTATATTTCAAATTATTAGTTTACACCTAGCACTAACTCTCTATAAATTTGATAATATGTACTCCTCAAATTTTCTTCGCTTTTTAACAATATTTATTTTACGTTATTTTTTTTATTTTTGCAAGTATTCTTATAATACAATTATTTAAAATATTTAATTGTAAATTCAGTACCTTTATTTTCGTTAGATTTAACTGAAATTGTTCCATTATTTTTTTCAATTATAGATTTAGAAAGAGATAATCCAATTCCAATACTATCTTTGTTAGAATTAGCTCCTTTATAGAATCTTTCAAAGATATGATGTATATCTTTTTTAGGAATACCTTCACCATAATCTTTTATAACTATTTTAGTGTATACATTATTATCTTCATAGAAAATAGTTAATTTAGAATCATCTTTAGAGTGTTCTAGACAATTTTTTATAATATTAGTTATAGCTTCTATCTGCCACATTTCATCGCAGATAATAGTTGTATCATCATGAGATGTTACTTCAATATTTATGTTATGTAAGTCACAAATTGCTGATACATTTTTTATTGATTTGTTTATTATGTTTTTTACTTTAACAGGTTTATTTATATATGATATTGTGTTTGAATCAAACTTTGATAGTTTAAGAAGGGATTGAATTAGGAAATTTATTTTCATTATTTCACGACGTATGTCTTTTAGAAATTCTATTTTTAATTCATCTGTCATATTATTATCATCTATTAAATTGTTTGTAGTAATTAAAATAGAAGTTAATGGAGTTTTTAATTGATGAGAAATATCTTCTAATGACTTTTTAAGATTTATTTTATCATTAAGGGAATTAGAAGCTTGTTCTTTTAACATAACTGTCGTCTT
>DEUO01000004.1:977-1309 GCA_002362595.1 Caryophanales bacterium UBA3260 | reverse complement strand
TCTTCTTCGGTAAATTCATCTAGTTTTAAAGAATAGTTTTTATTATTTAATTCTTCAATATATTTAGTTATATTATTTATTTCTTTATCTTTATTTTTATTATATTTTAAGAATAATAGAATAATGATTGTTATACATATTATTAAGAATATAGTGTTAGTTATTATATATTTTTTTTGAAGATTGTTATTTTCAAGGATTAATGAATCGTTAGTGATATCAATACCATATCTTTTTAAATTATTTGATAATGGAGATGATTTACTATTTAATATTTTAACAATATCTTCATCATTTATATTAGGATATTCTTCTTTAATAAGACTTATAAT
>DEUO01000004.1:0-731 GCA_002362595.1 Caryophanales bacterium UBA3260 | reverse complement strand
TTGTTATTAAAATTAATTGTATATTTATGATATTCATAGGTACTTAAGATAGTAAAAGATATGATAATAATAAGTGATAAAATGAAATAATTTATTAATAGTTTAGTTTTGCTCTTCATAATCTATACGATATCCTATTCCTTTTATAGTTGTTATTATATCTGTACCTATTTTTTCTCTTATACGTTTAAAGTAAACTGTAATAGTATAATCATCAACGTCGTTGCCAGTCCATTCCCATATTTTATCTAGGATAGTGTTTCTTGTAACTACTTTATTTAAATTTTGAAAAAGTAAATTTAAAATTTTTAGTTCTAGAGAAGTTAAATTTATTTCTTGACTATTTTTATAGAATACCATTTTATTGACATTATATTTTATGTCTTTTACTTCGATAATACTTTGTTTTTTATTACGTAATACAATCTTATTTATACGAGCTAGAAGTTCTTTAGTACTAAAAGGCTTTGTTAAATAGTCTTCTGCTCCCATATTTAGACCTTTTACAATGTCATTTTCATCATCTTTAGCAGTTAGAAAGATTACAGGAATATTTAATTTAGAAATAGTATTTTCATATAAATCAAATGTATTACCATCTGGTAGTAAAACGTCTAGAATAGCTAGTGTTATTTCTGGATTAGTATTTAAGAAATCTTTTGTTTCTTTGATAGTAGAAGTAGAAAATACTTTATAATTATTAGATTCTAAAGAATATATTAAGCCTTTAG
>DEUO01000005.1 GCA_002362595.1 Caryophanales bacterium UBA3260 | reverse complement strand
TAACCGTCAACTAATATACATATCTATAAGTTACATAATTCTATTCATTATATCAAAAATAAACTACCATACTATCTTTAAATCTATAAAATATTTATACTATCTATCAATAATATTACTAATAATTGTCTTAATATTTGGTAAAGAAGCACATGGTGCTAAAGCATGGTTACAAATATTTAATATATCTATTCAACCTAGTGAAATAACTAAACTATCTCTTCTTATATATCTATCATATTTAACCTTAAAAAATAAATCATTTATTCATCTACTTATTCTAACAATAATACCTAGTATATTAACCTTTTTAGAGCCTGATACAGGAGCAATAATCTTCTACTTAATCATTCTCCTAACAACATTAAAACACCTCAAAATAAGCTCTAAAAAGATAATAACAATAATATCTATAATAACTATAATAATATTACTCCATATAACAATATACATAACTAACAAAAACTTACTTATAAACATATATGGTCCCAAAATATTCTACCGTATAGATAGACTAATATCATTCAAAGAACAAAATAACATTCAAAACATAAATTCCCTAATATCTATAGGTTCCCATAACCTTCTATACATACCAGAAAACCATAATGACTTAATATTTGCTTCCATAATAAGTAAATATCATACTAAAGCATTCATAACTATAATAATATCTTTCTTCTTAATAATATACTATTACATCTATCACTTAGATAAAAGAAAAAACATATCTAACATCTATAATAATATAGTATTAAATATGTTAACATTCCAAATATTCTATAACATCTTAATGAATCTATCACTTATTCCTATTATGGGTATTCCTTTACCATTCTTATCATATGGCGGCTCATACTTAATAACCTTATACTTCATAATAGGATTATCAATTAATTTAATCTCTAATAATAAGGTCTAGGTGGATAAGGTCCATAATAAGGTGGCTGTGGACCATAATAAGGTGTAGGATTAACATACACAGGTCTTGGTCTTGCAACAGCGACCGCTGCACTACCAGTTAATCCACCTAATAAAAAAGGAACAAAAAATCCACCAAATCTCTCATCATACATAGGTCTGTTTCTATAATACATAAAAAAACTCCTTTCAATATATATTATGAAAGAGTTTTTTTTAAGTGTTTATTTACGAACTAATTTTTTTATACAACGTCTTGGTGATACTGGATAGGCTTCTAACCTATATTGATCTGCTAATCTAAACAAGTCATCTTCTAAATATTCTCCATCTTCAGTAGAAGAAAGAACTTTCTCTACCTTTTTAATTATCCTTTCATCACGAAATTCCATTATATCAAAAAAATCCTTTAAAGTAATTATCTTTCCATCAACAGGATTCCTTGTACCAATAACTTTTAAATTAACATTAAACACATCTAAGAAAAATAACATCATTAAACTAGTTTTATCTATCTCTTCAGTAAAAAGATTTCCTCTTCTATACTTACTATTATAATAATTACTATCATCTCCTAAATTAGTAGAATAAGATAAAGATATATTACTTCCAACTTGTAATCCATCATAATCAATCAAACTTACATTATCATTTTTATCAAGATAAATATTATCACAAGTAGCTAAATCAGGAAATACTATCTTATTTCTTTGATGATGTCCTCTTTTAACAATACTTTCTAATTGTGAATGTATACTAGCATATTTATATAAATCAGTTCTATCTCTTAATGTACGTAACTCATCATATCTATTATAATTAATACCTTTGTTTTCTAACATTGTATATCCAGTAATCATACCATTAGAATATAAAGCACTAGTTGGTCTATATAATTCATCTAGTCCTACTATACTATCTGCTTCCATTATCTTTCTTTCTAAACTAGCACCTGCTCTCATATATAACATCAATACAAATGGTGAAATTATCTTAGCAATACGTCCATCTTCTAACTTTAATATTTTTGAATATTCGCAATTTTTAACTTCGCCAACTACCTTTAAGTCACGTACATTTTCTCTTAACATATAAATCCCCCTTAATTAACAATTAGATATTTTAAAATTTTAAAAACCAATTGTCAAATTTATTTTATAGACCATCTCTTATCAATTACCTCATCATTGAAATAATCGAAATATTAATGCTATAATAAATAAGTACAAAAAGGTAGTGAGTAGTTATGAAAAATTTTTTAAAAAATAAAGAAAACATTTTATATCTATTTATTCTAATATTATTTATTACTTTATCTATTATTATTGGCTTAAAACATGAACCATGGGCTGATGAAGGGCATGCTTGGTTATTAGCAAGAGATACATCTATAAAAGAATTAATATTTACATATCTACATAGTGATGGTCACCCATGTTTATGGCATTTAATATTAAAATTATTTCAGACACTTGGTCTTAAATACAATTATATCTTTATAATATCAACAATATTCTCTTCTATTGGTGTTGCATTAATTCTATTCTTCTCAAAATTCCCAAAATGGATTAAAATATATCTACCATTTACCTACTTCATATTTTATCAATATACTATCATAAGTAGAGGTTATTGCTTAATACTACCTATCTTAGCTTTAATAGCTATAATATGGGATAAACGTCATGAAAAAATAATAACATTCTCAATACTTTTACTTCTATTACTAAGTACAGAAGCTTATACCTTTCTTCTTGCAAGTGTAATATATTTGAAAATTTTCTTTGAATTTATAAAAGATAAAAAATACTTAAAAGATAAAAAACACATAATATGCTTAGCTTTATTATTTATTGCTTTTTGCTTTACTGCTTATTATGTATTCCCTCAAAAAGAAAATAAATTCAATCCCACAAATACATTATACTTAATATCATTTTCCTTCTTCTCACCATTTAAAACTAATACTATACCTAAATTAATTTTTAATATCATTGGAATAACTTTACTCTTATTCTTAATTTATAAAAGTTATAAAGATAACAAAAAAGGCTTAATAGAATTAATAATAGCTCTCTTACCTATCATTATATTCTTAACATTCAAATATAATCGCCCATGGCACTATGGAATAGTATTTATAGTCTATCTCTTTATTACATGGATACAAAAAAATGAAAATAATAAATACTTTAAAATAATCATATTTTTATATATTATCTATCAACTACCATGTAATATATTTACTAGTTGTTATGACTGGAAATTCAATTTTGATCCATCATATGAAATGACTAAGTTAATAAAAAAATATGACTATCAAAATTTAAGAATAAAAGCTGTAGGTTTCTATACAAGTAATATAAATACCTATTTAGATACAAACATATACGAAAATTACGACGATAATCGTGGCTTCTATTATTGGCATAAAAACGCTAAATACTACCAAACAACCAATAATAACGAGATAATAAATTGGGATTATGTATTTGATGCTGACATCGTTGTCGTATCTCAAAAATCAACTATCGATGAAGAAGAACATCCTGATTTTAACTGTTACTATTTTGATGGCGCTTCATTTTTTGAATACACAAGATATGAAGACTTTCCTAGTCAAATATTCATATCTAAAGAAATAGATAGGGGTGAGTAAAATTGAAAGAATATATAAAATTAATGAGACTTGATCATTGGATTAAACAACTATTTATTATACCTGGTTTAGTAGTAGCAATATTACTTACTAATCCCATTATAAACATTAATACATTTATAAAAATATTAATTGGTTTATTAGCTACCTCATTAATAGCATCATCAAACTACGTTATTAATGAATGGTTAGATGCTAAATTTGATAAATATCATCCTACTAAAAAAAATAGAAGTGCCGTAGTAAATAAACTAAAAAAAGAAATTATTTATACTATATACTTCTTATTAGCAATATCAGGGCTTATAATATCATCATTCATATCAAAATATTTTTTAATTACTGAATTAACTCTATGGATAATGGGAATCCTTTATAATGTCAAACCATTTCGCTTAAAAGATATAGCTTTCATAGACTCATTAAGTGAATCTATAAATAACGCACTAAGATTTCTAATGGGATGGTTTCTAATTACATCTTCATACCTTCCCCCAATAAGTATTATACTTGGCTACTGGCTAACAGGAACATTTCTAATGCAAATAAAAAGATATTCAGAATATAGAATGATTAATGATAAAAATACAGCTAGTAAATATCGTAAATCATTTGCCACATATAATGAAGACACTCTATTAGTATCATCAGTATTCTACGCTATACTAGCCGTATTCTTTATTGGAATATTCTTAATAAAATATAAAATAGAACTAATATTATTTATACCTTTCTTTATCGGTTTATTCTGTCTCTACATCTATATATCATTCAAAAAAGATTCTCCAGTACAAAAACCAGAAAAACTATATAAAGAAAAAATACTAATAGCATATCTAATCTTCCTATTTATTCTTTTTATAATCCTAATAAACATTAATATAGAATATCTAGATGTATTTATAAATAATGATCTACTACCATTAAAAAAATAACAAAGACGCTTCAAAAGCGTCTTTTGTTATTCAAATATTCCTAAGAATTGTTTCTTCTTACCTTTACGTATTACTATTACTTTACCATCTATAGCTATTTTATTATCTATAATAGTATTTTCATCATTATATTTCTCATTATTTATAGATATTGCATTAGAACTTAACATTTCTCTTGCTTCTCTTCTTGATGAACAAATACCATTATCTACAAGTAAATCAATTAATTTAACTTCACCATTTAATTTTATAGAAGGAACCATTTTCATTCCAAGCATAATATCATCAGCACTTAACCCAGTTAAATCTCCACCAAATAATGCATTACTAATTTGTTCTGCTTTTTTAAATTCCTCTTCACCATGTAAATCTGTAATAATACATCTTGCAAGTTCTCTTTGTGCAATTCTCTTTTCAGGTGCTGCTAAATGTTGTTTTTCTATTTCATTTATTTCATCAGGAGTTAAGAAAGTCAACATTTTTAAATAAGATATAATCATTGAATCTTCTAAATTAATTAAATATTGATAGAATTCATAACTAGAAGTTTTATTCTTATCTAACCATAAAGCATTACCTTCAGTTTTACCAAACTTCTTACCAGTTGAATCAGTTACAAGTGGCATAACCATACCATAAGCTTCCTTATCAAGTTTCTTACGAATTAATTCTATTCCAGAAGTTATATTTCCCCATTGATCTGAACCAGCTACTTGTAACCGACAATCATAATGTTCATATAAATATAAGAAATCTAATGCTTGTAATATCATATAAGAGAATTCAGCATAAGTAATACCTGTTTCTAATCTAGATTTTACCTTATCTTTAGCTAACATATAATTAACATTAAAATACTTACCATAATCTCTTAAAAAATCTAATACATTAATATCCTTAGTCCAATCATAATTATTAACTACTTCAAACCCAAATATCTCTTTAGCTTGTTTAGCCAATCCTTCAATATTATGTTGTACTTCTTCTTTAGTAATCATTGGTCTTTCGCTAGTAGGTTTAGGATCTCCTATTAAACCAGTAGCTCCACCAACTAATAACAAAGGACGATGACCATGTTTAGCCAATCTTTTAGATATTAAAAATGATGAATAATGTCCAATATGCATTGAATCTGCTGTTGGATCAGTTCCAATATAAAAAGTTAATCCTCCTGTATTAAGTTTATCAATTAATTCAGGATTACTAATATCCTGTATTAATCCACGCCATTTTAATTCTTCATATAAAGTCATTTCTTTCATAATTATTTCCTTTCTCTAAATAAAAAAATCCATAAATCTAAGGACTGAATTAACAGCGGTACCACCTTAATTTATGAATTTTATCATACACTTTATCTCTTAACGCGAGTTACGATTTAGTTCCAGAGTCGTAAATTCCTTCATCACTAATTAAATCAAATTATAACACATTTTTTTTATTTATCAAACATATTTGTAAACTTTTCTCCTATACCTCTGAAGAAAGCTCCTATTACAGACATATTAAGTACTACTCTATATCCCAATAAGCGAAGTAATAAATATACAAGTAATATAATAATACCTATTACAACAATTATTATTACAAATATATTAGCTGCTTTTTCAACACCTTCAATATTAATCTTATAAGTAACTGAATTCTCTCCATCTTCAGCTAAGCACTTAATCTCTATTTCACTACCATTCTTTAGATTTTCATTACCTATTTCTTCACAAGTAGTTTTTGGTGATGCATATTCATATTTAAATTCTAATTTATCATCACCTTTTTTTAATTTAATCCCATATGTAGTTATAGCTTTAGAAAAATCTATCTTATAACCAACTATTTCTAAATTATCTAATTCAGGATCATCACTCTTAGCTTTCTCAGATTGTCTTGTTACTTCAATAGTATATTCGTTAGTAATATTAGAACAATGAGAACTTTTAATCTTAATAGTAATTAATCTGGGTACATTAACTTCTAAATCATCTGCACCTTCTATTTCAATATTATCAGCATCTGCATCATCTTCAGCATAAGCCTCAACCTTTAAACTCTTAACATCATAATCAAGTTTTATTCCATCATATTTAAAAATCTTAGGATCAAAATCTTCTACTTGATCAATTTCAATACCATCAATATCAGCAGATAACTTAATTTCTTTTAATAAAGCATAATCTTCAGCATTAGTAGTACATTCTGAAGGAGTAGTTGCTCTATTAACTGTTATAGTATAAATATTAGTTGAACCAGATTGACTAACTACTTTTATATATATTTTATTAGGTCCAGGTTCCAAATCATAAGTACCAGGTCCATTACCAGGAACAAAAGAAGATTTATTATCAGTTAAAACAGCATCAATAGTTATTTTATCAACATCACTATCTACATCAACACTATACTCAGTATCACCACTATAGAAAGTAGGAGTTAAATTTCCTTTACTTATAGTCATATTAGATAAAGTATTAACAGGACTTCTATCATCTTCTCTATTAATATTAATAGTATATGTAATAACTTTACCAGTAGAATTCGTTACTTTCATTCTAGCAACATTATTACCATAATTTAAATCTATTGTACGTGGTCCTTCATTAGGTACAAAACTTGAACCACTTCCTAAAGTACCACTAATATTAACAGAAGTTACATTACCAGCTACACTAACATTATATGTATATGTACCAGATTTAAATGCTGGAGAAATACTTCCAGAACTAACATAAATATCTTCTAATTTTGGAACTGGATTAGTAACTGGTGGTTTTGGATTTGGTGGATCAACTGGACCAGAAGAGCCACCTTTAGAACAAGTTGCTTGAACAATAACTTTACAATAACGTTTACTTAAACCATTCATAGATAAATTACTACATCCATCACTTAAAATAGTTTTACCACCCATAGTGTAACCAGACGCACAAGTACCAAAAGTACCAGTAGATGCTGCAACAACAGTGTTGTTACTATTCTTAATATAACATCTTTCAACAGTAAATGTAGAAGTTTGATTACTAACAGAATTATTGCTACAAGAATTAGTAATATTAACAGGTCCTTTAGCAGCTGCTCCTACTCCATTAACATAACGAGCAAAGAAATAATAAGTACCATTAGGAACACTTACATACCCCATATTACCATTTCTATAACCACCAGCCTGAGTTATATTAGTAGAACCACTAAGACTAGCAGATGGTCCAAAATTAAATGAATACAAATCATTTTGAGTATATCTATAGGTAACAAAATCTCCACTAATATTAATAGATAAATCATTTTGCCCTGCAATTAATTGATTATCATAATTACCATTATCATTAGCTCTAAAATAATCCATCTTCAAAATAGAACCATTTTTTAACAAAGTATCAACATCATCTGTCGTAAAAACATTAGCATCCAAATTCTCATTAATAACATCCTTAGTTAAAATAGAAAAATCACTAAACACGATAAATGACACTAACAAGAAAATTATATATATAACTAATTTTAAATTCATCTTCTTCATATAAATTCCCTATCCTTATCTATTAATAATCATACCATTTAACAGAAAAATTATCAACATATAACTAATGTCTTTTATATTTTTAGAGCAAAAAAGTCAACATCAAATGTTGACTTTTTATATAATCATAATTATTAATCTTATGGTTCAGTAACTTCAAAAGATCCTGAAGGAATAGTATCACCAGCAAAACCATTTCTGTATACAGCTGCTAAAGGATTAGTATAAGTTTCTAAATCACTTTCATTTAAATCATCTTTAGTATCAGCAGTAGTAAATGATAACATAGCTTGAATCTTAGATGAAGTAGCATTGTTTTCTGTATCGATATCATTACCTTCAACCCACATATATACTCTAACTTTAGTTACACCAGCTGCAGCAGAGAATAATTGTTGACTATTTTCTAAAGTATCACCAGTAGCCTTAAAATATTTAACTAAATTTTTGTAAGGTTTTCCAGTACCTACATCTGCAGTACCAACTAATTTTTGTTCTGCAAAATAATCAGCATTATCAGTAGCATTAGCCTCAGATAATCTCATAGGTAAAGATACTTCAGGTATTAATGTATGAATACCATGTGTTGTAACATCTTTAGTCTCATCAATATCAGCTTCAGCAACTTCATAATTGTTTATAGCATTATTGATACCACCTTTAGTATGATAACCTGAATTAGGTTCCCAAACATTTATTGAACCAAAAGCATTCATACTACGTGCTCCATAAGCACCAGCATATCCTTTAAAATTCTTTAAATATGAGTCATTTTCTTCAGTAGCACCAGTAAAGTGAGCTACACCCTTATTATCGATTGAAGTTGAGTTTGCAGAATAGTAATCGTTAGGTTGTGTACCCAATGTTACAAATGCAACACGCATTGTACTTCTTAATCCGTAGTCAGTATTTGTAGTATTTTTTAAATATGATCCAGGAGCAAGTGAAACAGTTGAATTATTATCTAATTTTAGATAAATATCAAATGCAACTACACCACCATTATCACATGCAACACCAGCTGCAACACCACAAGCTTTATCGCCTTCTGTATAAACAGAATTTTTAACTAAGCCTAAAACAGGTATAGAACCAGAATCACAATCTGCTAAATCAACACCAGAAGGATTGTCATCAGATTTTACAGCAACCCAGTGAGTTTCAGTTTTTAAATTTCCTTCTTCTTCACTACCTGTTGTAGTAGTAACAGGACACATATTGTATGCAGTACCATTAAATAATTCAAGTCTATTTGTGCCACCAGCAGTAGCATTTACATTACCTACAGATGATACATTTTTTAACTTATCTGGAAATTGATTAATTGATCCTGCATCAATATGTTTAGTTGTAGCACCAGTGATAGTCATACCAGCAGCTTTATATAAATCTGCAAGATTCAATTTAGCACTCCAGTGTTCAGCATCAGCTGAAATTTCAATACCATTAGCAACTTGTACTTCTAAATCCATTGCTTCAATAGCAACTTTTGTATTAGCTGTGAACCATGCATAAGTTGCACCACCTAATAAAACTAAAGCACAAACTAATAGTAAGATTAATAACAAAAGTCTTCTTTTGTTTTCTTGTTTCTTTCTTTTTGCCATTTTTTAAACTCCTCACTATTTTCTTTCTTCGATATGTTCTTCGTGTATATCCATATGCATTTTCAACTCTCCACCCAAAATTGCATTTACGCACTCAGGGTCATCACCTTCGAGCCAAATAACAATGGTTATTTTATCGATTTGTTCTGGTATCATACCTTCTCGTTTCTCTAAAATAATTACATCATCTTCATCTCTAAACATTGTCGTATCAGGTTCTGCTTCTCCTGTGATTGCACTCTTTTTGGCATAAACAGTGCTTTCATCATTGATGAAAATCATAACTCTTACTGCATCGTCAACATTCTTTATTATGTCATCGATTTCCATAGAGTACCAATAGTTGATTATCTCTTCTCCTTGGTTCTCTAAGTAGAAAGAGTATGCAATATAATTCTCACCATTATGAGATCCTTCCCCTTCATTATTTATGTCTTCTGGTAACCACTTTATAGATATATTATCCATAAATTCCAATCTTGAAGTAGAGAGTTTGAAGACAGAGCTTCTATCATTTAAAGACTCGTACATAACTAAATTCGATTTTAGATATGTATTCTTATCCATACTAATTGTAAAACTTCCCTCATTATATATTATATTTAATATAAAATAAGCTAAGATTAAAATTAGTAGCAATAATAATAACCCAATCGTTACAACTTTTTCTCGTTGCTTACGATTTTTTACCTTTTTTGCCGTTACTACGACTTCGCCTTTAGCCATATAAAACTCTCCTTTTTATCTTTCTGTCACCTCTAACAATGAAATGGAGATAAACGAATATGAACACTACCATATCGTTATGATTATTATAACACAACCATATTTTTAGAGCAATACATTTTACGACATAAAATGACAACTAAAAGAAATATTCACAGCAAACTAATAATTTCTTACAAAGTAACATTAATGTTCAAATATGATCGTCATTAAAAACTACATATATCTATAAAAAGTCATTATACTTAGACCTATCATAAATACTTATTAATATACACAACAATATAGAATCTTTCACATGAAAAAATCGACTATAAAAGTCGACTTTTTACATATAAAACTATGCTCCAAAATCAGTAGAATTTAATTCACCTTTAGCAGGTTTATTATTTGTTTCTGCATCATAATTATTTCTATATACTGCAGCTAAAGGATTAGTATATGTTTGAGTAGCTGAATCAGCTATATCACCTTCAGTATCAGCAGTTGTGAATGATAACACACCTTGAACTTTAGATGTAGTAGCAGAGTTAACAGTATCGATATCGTTACCTTCAACCCACATATATACTCTAACTTTAGTTACACCAGCTCTACCAACAAATAATTTTTGACTATCTGTAATACCTTTATTACCAGCAGCTATATTAGCAGCTGTAGCAGCATCAGTTTTAAAATAATTAATAGCATTTTTATAAGGTTTTCCAGTACCTGCATCTGCAGCTGCAACTAATTTTTGTTCTGCAAAATTATCTGCATTATCTGTACCATTAGCATTATTTAAACTAATAGGTAACTCACCAGCACCAAAAGCTTTATAAATTCCATGAGTTGGAACTATTGTAGTTTCTGTAACAGCGTTTTCTCCTGTATCACTCAAACCATAATCATTAACTGCTTTTTGAATAGCAGATCCTGTATGAGCATTTCTGTTAGGTTCCCAAATACTTATGTTACCAAAAGCATTCATATTACGTGCGCCATAAACACCAGCGTATCCGCCAAATTGTGTTTTATAAGTTTCAGTATCATCGCCTTCAAAATGTGCAACACCATTTTCATCAATGCTTGAAGCATTAGCTGAGTAATAATCGTTAGGTTGTGTACCTAATGTTACAAATGCAACACGAATAGTATTTTTTAATCCATAATCTGTTCTTGCAGAATTATCATTAATATATGAACCAGGTGCAAGAGAAACTTGTGAATTAGTATCTAATTTTAAATAGATATCAAATGCAATAACACCAACATTATTAGCGCATCCACCTTCACCAGTACCTTTACAAGATTCATTTCCTTCAGCATAAGCAGAAGTAGTAGTTAAACCAGTAACAGGTGCATCAGCACAATCCTCTAATATTACTCCACCAGTAGTAGGTTCATCAACTACAGGGAATAATAAACCATCTTCAGCTTCTGTAGGATTTTTCTTAAAGCACACATTTGCAGCAGTACCATTAAATAATTCAAGTCTATTTGTACCACCTGCAGTAGCATTTACATTACCTACTGATGATACATTTGTTAGTAATCCAGGGAATTGGTTAATTGATCCTGCATCATTATGCTTAGTTGTAGCACCTGCATCAATAGGTATACCAGCAGCTTTATATAAATCAACTAGATTTAATTTAGCACTCCAGTGTTCAGCATCAGCTGAAATTTCAATACCATTAGCAACTTGTACTTCTAAATCCATTGCTTCAATAGCAACTTTTGTATTAGCTGTGAACCATGCATAAGTTGCACCACCTAATAACGTTAAAGTACAAACTAATAGTAAGATTAATAACAAAAGACGTCTTTTGTTATTAGATTTTTTTTGTTCTTTTTCCATTTTTCAAAAAACTCCTCACTATTTTCTTTCTT
>DEUO01000049.1 GCA_002362595.1 Caryophanales bacterium UBA3260 | reverse complement strand
TGATAAAGTATCTGTTTCGTTTAGATTTACCCAATACTATATCTGAAGATAACATTAAATTTTACATCAATAACATCGAATTAACTGATATTTCTTTTTATATTGATAATAAAACGGTAATTGGTAATTATCCTAATCTGAAAGAAACAGATACTTTATCATTTAGTATTAATTATGATGAAATATATTATGGTACTTATACTATTATGTGTATTATTATTCCGATAATCTTCGCTTTAATAAGCGCCTTAATATGGTTCTTCTATGGTCGTGATTCAAAATATAAAATAAATAGAATATCTAAGTTACCAAAATCTATCAGCCTTCTAGATATCGCCTTAGTAAATGATGGTGAAGTAACAGAAGAAGAAGCTTTCTATCTTTTATTAGATCTTGCTAATCGCGGTTATTTAGAAATAGTTGAAAATAAAAATAATACTTTTACTATAATACGTAAAAAAGATTATGATGGAAAAAATTATATTGAAGCATCATTTATTAAAGCTTTATTTAGAAAAACACTTAGAGTAACTATTTCTGAATATGTAGAAGTAATTACTGATAATAAAAATCATCCTATAAAAGAACTCGTAAATGAAATATCTGATGATAACTTAAAAGCTAATTTTAAAAGAGCATGTAATAATATATTAGGTTTAATTAATGCTAATGAAGAAAAAGATAAATACTTTGAACAAAAATCAGATTCTAAAAAACTATATTTAATAGCTATGATTGCTATTATTCTTGTTTTAGTTACATCATTACCATTTATAGAAATGAATAAACTATTTCTTCTTCCATTAGCAGTTATATTTAGCGTTATTGTACTATATATACTTCTGTATTTTGTATCAATTATTAATTTGAAAAATAAAAAGAATCGTATTGAAATAATTATAATTCTAGCAATAAGTACAATGATAATTATGTTATTTCCATCATTTAATCATAATAAATTATATATTATTTCATTTGTAATAAGTATAATATGTGTAGCTATTATTTTATTCTTTTATAAATATATGCCTAAAAGAACAATATATGGTACTAAAGTATATTCTAAAATTGAAGGATTTAAACTATATCTTGAAGAATTAAGAGATGAAGACTTAAAAGCTTTATTAGACCAATCTCCTGACTATTTAATAGATATCTTACCTATATCATATATATTAGATGAAGGCCAACTTGTTATAAACAAAATGAAAAAACAAAAAAAATCATCTCCAGAATGGTATAAAATTGATGATTATACACCAACAAGACTTCATAATTCCATTATGAGACTAAAAAATAAAATAATAATTAAAGATGAAGAAATATAATTTCTTCTCTTTTACATATCTAAACACAATAAATATATTTTTAAAAAATAATCTCTATACAAAATAAATAATTTTAAGTATAATTAATATTGAAGATAGTAGAGAAGGAGGCCTTAAGATGAATATAGTAATTCCTAAACCAGTCAATGAAGTTCTAAATACTATAAATGAAAATGGATATGAAGCCTATATCATCGGTGGGGCAGTTCGTAACTGGGTTATGGAAACAAAACCTTCTAACTATGATATAAGTACAAATGCTAATTTAGAGTCTATTCAAAAAGCTCTAAAAGAATATAATACATATTATACTGGTGAAAATAATTCTCGTTTAGGAATTGTAAACGCTAAGTTCCCAATGGAAATATCTAAATATCGAACTAAAGAAAATACTTTAGAAGCCGATTTGGCTAGTAGAGACTTTACTATGAATGCTTTAGCATATTCTGATGAAGACGGCCTTATAGATTATAGTACAGGCGTACTAGATATAAAGAATAAAGTAATTCGTGTTAATGGTGAAGATGATCATATCTTTGTCGAAGATCCATTAAGAATCTTAAGAGCTATTCGCTTGTCAGCAGAATATAGCATGCGCATCGATGTCGAAACTCAAAACTATATGAATAATAATCGCGATTTATTAGCAAATGTTGCACCTGAAAGAATACGTGATGAACTATCAAAAATATTAGTAGTACCTCGTTGTGAATTCTATATAAAAAAATATTTTGATATTTTTGTTAAATTCTTACCAGAACTAGCTTTAATTGAAAATTATAATCCTAACGATCCGCATCATATCTATGATGTATTAGAACATACTTATGTTGCTCTAAAAACTGTAGAACCAATTTTAGAATTACGTCTTGCTATTTTATTCCATGATATTTCAAAACCATTTACAGCAAGTAAAACTAGTGATGGTAAAACAATATATAAAGACCACGCTCGTAAAAGCGCAGAAATGGCTCGTGAAATATTAAATAGATTTAAATTTAATAAAAAAACAATTCAAAAAGTTGTTAAATTAATTGAATATCATGATTATCAAGTACCAGATAATTTGACTTTAATAATGCAATTCTTAAAGAAATTTGGTGCTGAAGATATTGATGATTTATATAAAGTAAAAAGAGCTAACTACTATGCTAAGAATCCTGCATATACTTCAGAACTAACTTATATAAATAATGATTATGAAAGATTAAAACAATTAACCAAGAAATCATCATTTATAAAAAGAAATCAAATAGACTTAGAAGGTAAAGATTTAATAAAATTAGGAATTAAACAAGATAATATTGGCAAAATTATAGACATAATATATCAAGATATTCTAAATGGTAAAATAAAAAATAAACATGAAAAATTAATGGCATATATCGAAGAAAAAGAGTTAAATAAACAAATTATTTAACTCTTTTTTAACTCCTATAATACTATTTATCAGTATCTTCATCTTTATTGTCATTAATAACTTCGCCATCATAGTCATCAGTAAGACTAGCTTTCTTATCTTCGCTTACAACAATAACAGTTCCATCATAATCAAATATATACTGAAATTGTAAGTTTTCATCATCAGTACATTTCTTTATCCATTCTTGATCACAATTAGTTACATCTTCATATATATATTGTATATACTTCTTAGGCTTTAGTTTCTTTTCATCTAACCCATATCTTTCAATTAAATAAGTCTTAGCTTTAGAATTATTAGCATCTACATATGAAAAATAAATGGCTATTGCTACTATTCCTATTAAAATTAATGCTATAAAACCTATAACTAATCTCTTTATATTTTTAATAAAACTTCCCATACAATCCCTCTTTCTTATTATAAATAACTTTTATAACTAAATTATACCATATATTTATATATATTTAATTATTTAGTGGTATAATGAATACAAGGAGGATTTGATATGATAAAGAAATTTATTTCAGAATTTGTAGGAACTATGTTATTAGTATTCTTTGGTTGCGGTTCTGCTGTAGCTTTAAATACTTATGTAGGAACTGCTGGAGGTATTGCTCTTCCATGGACACTACTTACTATAGCTTTAGCTTTT
Organism: Caryophanales bacterium UBA3260; assembly: GCA_002362595.1. The sequence continues at coordinate 10,246 of DEUO01000049.1, read as the reverse complement.
GGTCTAGCACTAGTAGCTATAATCTATACAATTGGTCGTGTATCAGGAGCACATGTTAATCCAGCCGTTTCATTAGCTAGTCTAATTAATGGAAGAATGTCAGTATTTGATTGTATTTATTACATCATTGCTCAGTTACTAGGTGCTATTACAGGAACAGCAATTCTTGCATGGCTATTTGGTACAAAATCAGGGTTAGGTGCTAATGGATTCGATACTGCTAGCGAAATATTCAAAGTTGCTCAAGTATCTGTTACTATGCAAGTAGCTTTAGTAGTAGAAGCAATTTTAACATTTGTATTTGTTTTAGTTGTTCTATCATCTACTAAGAAAGAAAATAATAGTTCAGGATTAGTTATTGGTTTAACATTAACATTAGTTCATATTTTTGGTATTCTATTTACTGGAACAAGTGTTAACCCTGCAAGAAGTATCGGACCTGCAATCTTTGTAGGCGGTACTGCTTTAGAACAATTATGGGTATTCATAGTTGGTCCACTAATAGGAGCAATAGTCGCTGCATTATTCTACAAATTCATCATCGATACAAAAGAAGAAAAAGAAGTCAAAGTTAACGCAACAATGCCTTCTATCGATGCAACACAAATTGATTTTGATTTTGAATTAGATGAATCTGAATTAGAAGACGATGATAAAAAGTCTACTAAAACAACTAGTCAAAAAAAGAAATCAACAGCTAAAAAAACAAAGAAATAAAAAAGGTTCATCTTTATGATGAACCTTTTTTTATTAATTTATTTCAATGACTTTTTTAGTTTCTTTTTCTTCGACTTTAGGAACTACAACTTTTAAAATTCCATTATTGAATTCAGCTTTAATAGCATCGGCATCTATGTTTGCAAAAGTAAATGTTCTAGTTACTTTCCCATATATTCTTTCACGTCTAATATATTTCTTATCTTCGTCATTAGTCTCGTTTGATTTTTCAGCAGTGATAGTTAATACATCATTATCACATTCGATAGTTATATCTTTCTTATCGTAACCAGGAATGTCTAATTCAATATTATAATTACCGTCCTTTTCGTATACATCGCACTTTAAGTCATTTGTTCTTGCAGGTCTTCCGAATTCATCGAAAATATCATCTAAATAAAAATTTCTTGGAATTAAACTCATTTCCATTTTCCTTCTTTCTATGACTACATTATATAACTATAATTAGCACTTGTCAACATTAAGTGCTAATTATAGTTATATTATATTCAATATTTACAAAATTATACATTTATAATATCTTGTTTGTATCTTATATCTTTAGTATAATCAAATTGTGATATTTTATTCATCTATTAGAAAAGAAGTGATAGAATGAAGTGGAAAATAGGAAATGTTGAAATTGCTAATCAAATTGTTTTGGCTCCTATGGCTGGTATATCAAATACGTCTTATCGTAAAATAATAAAAGAAATGGGAGCAGGACTTATATATGCTGAAATGGTAAGTGATAAAGCTATAATGTATGCTAATGAAAAAACTTTTGATCTTTTAAAAATGAGTGAAGTAGAAAGACCAATTGCTCAACAAATATTTGGCAGTGATGTCGAGTCTTTTACTATCGCAGCTAAAGAAATAGTTAAACGCATGCACCCAGATATAATTGATATAAATATGGGGTGCCCAGTTCCTAAAGTTGCCGTCCGTGCTCAAGCAGGAAGTGCTCTTTTAAAAGATCCAGATAAAATATATGAGATAGTGTCATCTGTAGTAAAATCTGTGGATATTCCTGTTACTGTTAAGATAAGAAGTGGATGGGATGAAAATCATATAAATGCTGTAGAAGTCGCTAAAAAATGCGAATCAGCTGGTGCTAGTGCTATTGCAATTCATGCTAGAACACGTGCTCAAGGATATAGCGGAACTGCTGATTGGAGTATAATAAAAAAAGTAAAAGAAGCTGTATCAATTCCTGTAATTGGCAATGGCGATGTTACTTCTCCAGAATTAGCTAAAAAAATGCTTGAAGAAACAAATTGTGATGCTGTAATGATTGGTAGAGGAGTACTAGGTAATCCTTGGCTTATCAAAGAATGTGTTTATTATCTAGAAACAGGAGAACTACTAAAACCTGTATCGTTTATTGAAAAAGTAAACATGATGAAAAGACATTATCAATTATTACTAGAAGATAAATGTGAAAAAGCAGCAATCTTAGAAATAAGAAGTTTTATTATATGGTATTTAAAAGGAATGCCTAAAAGCAAAGAAATTAAAAATCAAATATGTCAATGTAAAACAAGTGAAGAAATGTTTAAAATAATAGATGAATATAAAAAATATCTAAACAATTATCAAGAATAGGAGTTTTGGTTATGGAACAAGGAAAATTAAAAATTAAAGAAAATAAAGGTGTTTATACACTAGAAAAAGACGAAAAGAAAGTAATAATATGGCAGACAGAAGATAAAGATATCTGTTTTTGTGATGAAAAACCAGATACACCTTTAGAATTTGATTTAAAAACAGAAAATTATCTCGAAGGTATTATTAATGATAAATTTAAATGGTTAATGATATCTATACTGGGCAGATATCTATTAGTAGATGCTGGTGATAAAAAATCAAGTTTACCAAACGATTTTGTCGATTTAAGAAATAAAACAATAACATGGCATTCTGATAATGAAAATACATTACAATTATCTTACGATAAAGAAGCACAGGTTATGAGACTTTCTATTATAAAGGGAGAAAAAACCAAAAGCCCTAAAGGTATCGTAAAAATAAAGGCAGATGCATCAGCCTATCAGCATTATTCTCATTTCTTTCAAATACTCTTCAATGATTTAGATGCTTCTTATTTTTTCATCGACTTTGCAAGTAAATTTAATCCATCAAAAGATGAAGAAAACAAAAAAGATTCTCCAGAAACACCACAACAACCACCGCAACAACCAAGAAAGCTATCATTAAAAAGATTATTTGGTCGAAAAAAACAATAGTTTACTAGAACTATTGTTTTTTTACTTTCCCTAATACTTTCTCTTCATAATTACTTAAATTACTATTTAAAATAATTCCATATTTACTAATAATATCTAATATATTATTATCTGTTCCATTTAATATAATATCTTTTAATATCATTAAAGCTTTATCTTTATTCTTATAATAAATAAAATATACTTCTAAAGAAATTAAATAAGCTAATATATAAAATGAATCTTCTGTTATAGTATTTTCCATTAAAAACTCTATACAACTAATATCAAATCCATAATTATTTAATAAAGCTAATAATTCATCTTTAGATAAATTCTTATTCTGTTCAATTAATTCTAACATTTCATATTTATCAACAAAAATACGAGCGTGACTTTTTAATATACAATGCAAAGCATACTTTCTTTGTAAATGATCATCTACTAATTTATATTTCCTAGCACAGAAATCTCCAAAAACCATCTCCATAAAAATAGCAACAGTTTCTCTTATTAAAAAGTTTTCATAAAAAAGAGGATTTTTAAAACAATCAATTACATGCTCTAATTCATGTGATAAAATAGTTAACTTAGTAATATCTGAATAATTAGGACAAAATATATATGCATCTCCAGTTGATTTTAAAAATATCATTTCTCCATCAGTATCATTAGTTTTATCAATAAATTTCAAATGATTATCTGCTTCTTCATCAAATTCACTAAAACCATCACTAAAGAATTCTCCTTGTTCTCTAAAAAAATCACCTACAGTAGAATAAGCCTCATTATCAGAAATATCCCAAACGGTATAATTAGGCTCAAAATGAACTTCCTCCCCAAACTCCGTACTTAAAAATTCATTAACAAGTGGATAAAGTGGCTTAAAGAACTTATATCTATTTAAATCAGCCGCAATCAAACTATCTAAATTTTCACTATCATCTTTTTCTTCACAAAAATGATTTTCAAATCTACCAATGATTCTTTCTAATTTAAATCTGTCTTCTAATACATCACTATCTGCTTGATACATTTTTAATAAATCAAGCAATGAATACAAATCATATTTATCTATATTGAAGTTTCTTTCCATACTTAATCCCATCTTCTTCTTTTAATAATAAATTATAATATTCTTTAATATTTCTTCCTGGTTCAATGCCTAACTTTCTAACACATCTTAGATATATATTATTATCTAAATCTTTTAACATAACAATTTTATACAATAAATCTAAAGCTCTATTTTGATCATTAATAAAAATCATATATAATTCAACTGCTACTAGATAAGATATAATATAATGCATATAATCTTGAATACGAGAATACATTGCATCTTTAGTAGCAAACTTATCATAACCTATTTCTTCTTTATAATAATCAATAACATTTTTTTTACTTTGTAATTCTTTATTTGATAAATCTCCATACATATCTTCTTTAGAACATATTATATCTGCAGAATATAAATTATCTTTAAATGTCGCTAATCTTATTCTTAATCCACTCAATTTATCTCCAAGTAAATCTGCTACAAAACTTGTACCAACCATTTCAAAGAATAGAGAATCAACTTCTATTAAACAATATTTATTCCAATCCCACATTATATTTTGATTTAATCTACTAGTTATTGCATGAGAAGACTCATGTATAGAAGATACACAATCTTGCATAGTATTACCTTTTATACATTCAACAAAAACTTCATTAGTACCATAAATAGAATAAGTATTACCACCATAACAATTATTTCTATAAGCTTTTCTAAAATATAATCTATTTCTAAAATTAGCAGCTAAATCATCAAATGTACTTGAAAATATTCCCCTAAATTGATGATAAAACTCTGATGTAATTGCTACTATTTCTGAACAAGATATATTAACTTTAGGTAAATTATCTTGTAAACTTACTTCAGTACCATCCATTATATCTCTAAAATCTCTTACTATAGGAAAATAAGCACGACAAATTTGATGAATATTAAAATCATCTCTTATAACACTATCATACGTATTAGGAATAATAGAAGATATTTGACTAAAATCAATCCCAGTCATCCCTCTATAAGATTTAATAACCTCTATTATATTACTAACTGTCTTTTCATATTCCTCACGTAATACTAAATCGTCAGTAGCCTTAATCTTTCCTTTATATTCTGATAATAAATTCTTTAAATCTTTTAAATTCCAATTATACATGAAAAGCACCAACTTTCGTCAATTTCTTTTCAAATCCATCAATCATTAAAGCTGTTTCTTCCTCCAAATGACTACCTAGTTCTAATTCACTTTTAATATATTCATGAACATTTTGGTTATAAGGAACCATTATAATATTACGATATATTTCCAATGCCTTATTTTTATCTTTTCTATAAACGTTAAGTAATTCAATTGCTACTAAATAGGCGATAATATATTGACCACAAGAATTTATATAAGTATCAAGACCTTCGTCAACATCTTCTACTTTTTCTCCTAATTCTTTTTTTACCATTCTAAAAAAACGCTTATTAGCTCTTCTTCTGTTATCTTTCCAAATATCTACATATGCAGTATGCAAAGCTAAAGAATTAGCATAATTATATACTGATATCAAACTAGCATACTTTTCAAAATCTACATGCAACTCATCAAAATTACCAGGATTTAAATAATAAGCTAATAATTCTGGAAATACTGCCGCAACTTCATCATACATGCATTCTTTTTGTAACAAATAAGCTTTAGGATTTAATATATAAGATAGTACATGTCCATATTCATGAATAAGAGAAAATGCTTTATTAGGATCTTTAGTCTTAACAACTTGAATAAAATATCTTTTAACTAAATCAAAATAAAACGAATCTGCTTCATTATATCCGCTAATTTTATCAACAAATCTTACTGAAGTACTTCTACTATCAAAAGCTCCCATAAAAGTAGGAAATAAAGTACCATCAAATCTACTATAAAACTTTTTTACTATATTAAAAGCTTGATAATTAGTTAAAGTGGCCCCAGTAACTACAGCATAAGAATCATGAGGACCAATAACGTTTTTAAAAATATTTTCTATTTTATTTAATTGTCTTTCAAAAGGATCTAATATTATTATAAAATTTTCAATAATATCATAATAAGAACTATAATCAACTAATTCCTTTTCTATTGTTCCTAATCTTTGATCATAAGAAAGAGATGGAATTTCACTATTAGATGATAAATCACTAATAATATCGCTAGCAGCATCAATTATTGTTCTAATATAAGCTTTATCTTCTTCGCTACTAGATTCGTAATAAAATTGCCATAATTTGTTTTTACAAGAGCGTAAATCATCTAAAGACCAATGATATTCCATAATAAATCCCCCTAATTGAAAATATATAATACCATAAAGGCCGTAAATTTACAATTTCTATGTAAAAAAACATATTGACTTAAAATTATAAAAAGTATATACTTATGATAGTAAGGAGGTATACAGGAAACGATATCCTTGGAAACGAAATTCCTTTAGTACCTTTAAAAAATATAGTTTAGGGCATAAACTTGAAATACAGTGAAAGTTTTATACTTCGTTTGTGAAAAAGTATATTGAATAAACGGTATTAAATTAAAGGTAGTCAGCAAAACTACCCTAAAAAACACTTTTAGTTATCGCAAATAACTAATACAAACTTGAAACATGTGTATTTGCAGTACATTTGTATTAGCGATAGTTCGCTAAGCCCACAAGTTTATTCCAGCATGAGCAAACATGTCTGAAGAGAATATACAAAAAATGTGTATTCTAATCGTTTACTGTGAGTCGTTGAATGGTTTGAAATTCATCACCATTTGATCACTTTTCAAGAAATTGAAGTACCGAATTTCTATTGCATTATTATTAATAGTTAGCATTTTCTATTTGCCAATAGGGATGATAATATTGTAATAAAAATGATGAATAGCTTACGTACTAGCCCTGATTCTAGAAATAGAATCAAAAAGTATGTTATGCACTTTAAATGTTTATTTTATTGATTTGTATCACAAATATTCTGATTGAATTGGGGTATATTTGCCTGGGAGAATAACAATGGGAGATTATCCTATGGGATTTTGGAATGTGGGTGTTATTATTGAGATAGAATAACAGCGTTTGATAATTGAAGGATCTTAAACTTGTCTTGCAAGAGAAACGAGCAATCCAAATGTTGAGTGTAAACCTATCGGTTAGCTACTGGTTGGAGAGACACAATATGCTATATCGTGTATGCATGTATAAATAAAATTTAGCGATGAATTGGAGAATCCTTATACAAACATATGGTTAAACGTGAATGTATAAAATATTTGAAATAAGGATGATGGGAATCACTTATTTATGAAACTATCAAAATAGTATTTCTTTATTCATTCAGCTATACGTTAGTTAATTAAAAAACGAATAAATGCAAAAAAATGAAAGAAGAACGATTAGTGTTCTTTTTTCTTTTGCATTAAAATACATGTAAATTCTTTAACTAAAAGTATTGCTTTAAGTTAATAAAAAAGATACAATTAAAATGGAGAATAGATAGGTCTATCTATAGACCAATAACTTATTTTTAATAAGTAGGATAAGAAGGAGGAATTTTTTTTGAAAGCAATGGTTGGATCAAGTATCCTAACAAATAGTTTTGATGCAGGAGTAGAAACTGCAAATAATGCATTGAAAGGAATAAAAGCACCTAAAATAGGATTATTATTTACATCAATAAAATATAATCAAAATGAGGTAATTAAAGGAATTAAATCTGTATCACCAGATTTAAAGGTAATTGGTTGTACATCATCAGGAGCAATCATGACTCCAGATGGAATTATATCAGGAGACAATGGTTTTGCAGGTATGATGGTACTAGAAGATAATGAATTAACTATTGGAGTAGCAGCATGTCCACGTGGAAATGACCCACGTTCAACAGGACGTCGTATTGCGAAAGAAGCAATGGAAAATGCTGGTAAGAAACATCCACCAGTAGCATTTGCCATGTTTGCATCCCCAGCCGAAGAAGAATATTATTTAAAAGGAATTCAAGATGAAATAGGCGAAATCCCAATGTTTGGTGGCTCAGCTGCTGATGATGCTGTAGCAGGAGATTGGAAAATATTCTGCGAAAATCAATCATTCTCTGATGGTTGTGCCGTAGCATTATTTTATACTACAAAAGAAATTAAAAATGTCTTTACTGGCGCTTATAAAGAAACAGATAACGTAGGTATAATAACTAAAGTAGAAGATGATCGTCGCATAGTTGAAATAGATCATCAACCAGCTCTTAAAAAATATGCTGAATGGACTGGATTAAATGCTGATGAACTAATGGGTCAAAATCTATTAGCCGCATCAGTACCAATGGCTTTAGGAGTAAAAACAATTCAAGGAGATTTAACTGCTGTTAGACATCCAATGATTGGTAACGAAGACTATTCGTTTAATGTTGGAGCAAAAATGGCTGAAAAAACAGCTGTAATTCAATTACAAACAGATGTAGATGGTTTAATTGAAGGAGCAGTCGCAACAATAAAAGAATTAAAACAAGATTTTAAAGCAGGAGCGATGTTCTTAGTTCATTGTGGTGGACGTAAATTATGCATTGGCGATAGAGTAGATGAAGACTTCGTTGCCATAAAAAATGCTGCCGGAGACACCCCATTTATCGTTGCCTTTACTTTCGGTGAATATGGTCAAATGAACCATTCAGGAGCTACAATTGGTGGATTATCATTATCATTTACAGGCTTCGGAGAGTAGGTAGAATTATGGCCAAAAACTTAATAGGACCACGCTGGCTTGATGCATCAAATAGTGCTGTAATAAACATTACAAATCCAGCGACTAGCGAAATTATAGATACTGTACCAGAAAGTACTGCTAAAGATTGTGATGCTGCTGTATCAGCAGCTAAAAAAGCTCAAAAAATATGGGCTAAAAAACCTCTACATGAAAGAGCTTCTATCCTAATGAAATTTGTTTCACTAGTAGAAAGAGATAAAGATGAACTAGCTGCGTTACTAAGCGCCGAAACTGGTAAACCAATCAAAGAAGCTTATGGCGAAATAGCTAATGTATCTATAGGAATACCTGCTTTTTGTGAAAAAGCAAAACATGAATATGGCAATGTCATACCAGCAGGACAAGAAGCTGGAAATGAAAATACAATTCAAATGACTATCCAAGCTCCATTAGGAGTTGTAGTAGCAATAATACCTTTCAATTTTCCTAGTGACTTATTCTGCCAAAAAGTACCACCAGCATTATTAATGGGGAATTCTGTTATCTTAAAACCATCGCCACATAATCCATTAACATTAACGAAATATGTTGAATTACTCTTAGAAGCTGGTGTTGATGGTGGTGCAATTAACTTAATAAATGGTTCAGGAGGGTCTGCTGCTCAAGCATTAGCAGCTAATCCTAGCGTAGCATTAGTAAGCTTAACAGGAGCAACAGCTTCTGGTATAGAAACAATGAAAACATGTAGCAAAAATCTTACTCATCTAATGCTTGAACTAGGTGGTAATGATGCCTTTATATTAGATAGAGATGGAGACGTCGATTTGGCAGTCGAAGAAACTATTTGGGGACGTTTCTATAATACTGGTCAAGTATGTTGCGCTTCAAAAAGATTCTTAATTCATAACTCAGTAAAAAAAGAATATATTCGTAAATTAAAAGAAAGAATAAGCAAAATCAAAAGAGGAATGCCTAGTGATCCTACCACAGAATTAGGTTGCTTAGTGAGTGAACAAGCAGCTATTAAAGTTGAAGAACAAGTAAATCAAACTGTAAGTGAAGGTGCGACTATCATTATGGGTGGCAAAAGAAAAGGAGCATTCTATGATCCAACTATTATCGATGGTGTAACAAAAACAATGACAGTTGCAAAAGATATGGAAATCTTTGGCCCAGTTGTATCAATAATTGGTTTTGACGATATAAATGAAGCTATTAAAATTGCTAATCAATCATCATTTGGACTTTGTGGTTGCATAATATCAAAAGACATAAGTAATGCTATGAGTATTGCTAATCAATTAGAATGTGGAGGCGTTATAATTAATGGTGCTTCATTCTTCCGTTCGTTTGAAATGCCATTCGGTGGTTGGAAATATAGTGGAATTGGAAACGAAGGAGTTATGTCTACTTTAAAAGAAATGTCTCGTACAAAAACTGTTATATTAAAAAATGTCTTAAAGTAGTTTTATATATAACTAAAACATATAACAAACTATCAAAAAAAGCTTGACTTTTGATGTGCACCCCGTTTAGGAGAC
>DEUO01000018.1 GCA_002362595.1 Caryophanales bacterium UBA3260 | reverse complement strand
CCAACACTATTTATAATACAACCATTAAATTCCTTAAATAAGGAATTTTTTTATTGCTATTTTGCTCATATAAAAAACCAACATAAGTCGGTTTATATTACAAGATCAGGCATCGCTACAACACTTATTTTTATCATAATAATTAATATCAATAACATTATCATTATAATTACAGATAAATTTAAAACATTATAAAGTATCTGTCTATCTACATTTTTAAATTCTAATATTCTATTCATTCCGATAAAGAATGTAATTAAGCTATATAAGAACGTAAATACTACAACTGCTATAGCTAAAAACTTCGCAAAAATATTAGCAATAGGATAAGCAATAACGACTCCTGCAATAAAAGGCAATAATGACAAATTACTTATTGTTATATAAGAGCCTAATGGAACTCCCTTGCTATTTAAAAATGAAGAAGCATAATAAACTAAAGACATTACTAAAATAGCACCAGCAGATACTATAAATGCAATAGCTAAATACTCAACGTAATTTTCTGGTTGAAATAACAACGCTGGATTGAACTGTAAATGACTCGCTCCAGTTATCGGATTGCTTGTTCTGCTAAATGAGCCAACCAATAATCTTACAACGAGACAAGATAATAAACTCAAAATAGTAATCCAGCCTGTAATTAATAACGCTTTAAAAGAACTACGATACTTCTTTGCATTATTTATAATAGTTGTTCCAGGCTTAAATATCATACCTATTACCATTCCAAATAATGAAAATAAATTAGCTTTAACATTCCTAAAATCAATATCTTGTTCAACTAATTCGTCTTGTACTGGAGCAATAGGATTAACTGGGATAGGATTAGTTGCATTATCTAACGGATTTAAATCTTTAGTTTGTAATTGATAAGGATCCTCTTCGAGTTTTTCATGAACTTCTTCTTTTTCTAAAGGTAATAAAACATTTTCTTCCTTACTAGGCTTAAAGGTTTTTTGCTTTGTAGCTCCTTTTGGAAGTGACATAAGCTTTTTTCTATTCTCTTCCTCGTCATTCTTAGCAATCGTATCAATTAAATCATTACTAATCGTCTTACTAGGAGTAACCATCTCTTTAGGAATATTATTCTGAATAGGTTGAGGCATTTGATTCACATCAAAATTCATATATTTTCCTTTATTATTAACATTATTTTTATTCGAACTACCATTTCGCTTTTCCAATTTTAATAATCCCATATTAAGAAGCCTCCTATTCTTCTACTATTATATCATAATCAAAAAAATAAAGGTATAAAATAACCTTTATTTATTGATTTTTAATATCTTTCTTTTTAAATATTATTAAAGATAATACGAATAATAATATTATTGTAATAATAGATATTGTTAATGAGAGAGGTAATGAAGAATATTGATTACTAGATATATTTCCAAACATAAATTCTGTTAAGTCCCAGCATTTAAAAGGTATTATAGCTTGTATTCTTTCTGGTAATAAAGAAATAAAACCGCTAAATATTTCTATACCTAATGGAGCAAGAACTGCTGAAACAGTACTAGTTAACCATATTCCTGCTAAAATGCAAATGCCTGCTAAAATAATATATTTTGGTAAAGTAGCCAATAAATCTATTAATAAATATCTAACTACACTTAATTCTAATACTTTTTCTTCGCTAAAACTATAAACAACAACTGGACTAAATAAATTACCTATTCCTTTATAATTTATAATTTCAAATACATTAAATACTACTAACATAAATAACATAAACATTGCTGTTGCTATAACTGATGCAACAATTTTACTGACATATATTTGAGTTCTTGTATAAGGTCTAATCAACAATTGCTTTATAGTACCTTTATTAAACTCTTCAGCAAACAAACCGCCTGCAATAATTAAGAAAGCAATAAATACATATAACTTACTAGCAACAACATCATCAATAATTGCTTGTTGTACATCATCTTTATTATTAATTAAATTATTATCAAGTTTATACTTTAATTCATTATATTCTTTAATAGTATCATTATCACGATATATTTGTGCTTTTGTTTTAACTACATTATCGTTTTTCTTTATCGTATTATATTCTTCAAGTAAAGAAGGATAGCGATCAATTGAATTAGAAACAGAATTATAAGCATATGGGATTTCATTTTTTATACGATAATTAACTAAATATAAATATACTTCTGCATTCTTAATGTCACTATCTATACTATCTTTCGAAGCTTTATCATCAGTTGTTTCATGTAAACTACGCAATTCTGCTAATTCTTTTTCATATGAAGCTTTCTTTTCTTCTAAATCTTTTTTCCAATCAAAATTATTCAATTTTACAACTAATTTATCATACTCTTTTTTAGCTTCATTATAAGATTCATCATCTTTATTACGGTACTTATACTCATTCATATTTCTAATAGATGTTGCAATATCATTTTCTATAAAATAAGCTTCAGGACTAGAATATTCATAATCTTTACTTAACTTATATACTTCAAAAGCAGTTTTTTCTTCGATATAAGTATCTATATCATAACTATCCAATTCTTTTTCAACCTGTTCCCAATAAGTATCTTCAATGCTATAACTAAAATTAACTTTATCAATTACAAATGCGAAAGCAAAAATAAACAATATAATAAAACAATATATATATAATCCTTTTTTATGAAATATCTTTGATAATTCATATTTTATTAAATTAATCAATTTTATTACCTCCTGCCTTGCTTAAGAATGCTTCTTCTAATGACAATAAGTTAACCTTTATTTCATAAATTTTATATTTACTATTAACCAATTCTTCAATTAATTCTGGTATTTCTTTTTCTTCTCTATAAACTTTAATATATCTGTCATTTATGACTTCATCATGTTCTTTTAGTATAGATTTAAGTTTAGTCGTTTTATCTAATTTAATTATATATGAAGTATTATCTTCCTTTTTTATTTCTTCTATTGGTGCTGTTACAATAACTTTTCCGCTTTTTATTAAACATACATCAGTTACAAAACTCTCTAATTCAGATAAATTATGGCTTGATATTAGAACACCCATTTTTTCTTGTTTTGCTAGCTTTTTAAGTAATGTTCTTAAATCTTTTATTCCTTCTGGATCTAATCCATTAGTAGGTTCATCCAATATTAAAACATTAGGCTTTTGAATAATAGCAGCAGCAATTCCTAATCTTTGTCTCATACCCAAACTATATTTTGATACTTTATCATCTATTCTATTTTCAAGTCCTACTATTTTAATAACTTCATTTATTCTTTCTTTAGTTACATCTTTATAAAGTTTAGCAATTAGCTCTAAATTCTTACGTCCAGACATATACATATATAAATCGGGACTTTCTACTATCGCACCAACCTTATATATGGCATCGCGATAATTATTCTTTATATCATAACCATTAATATATACTTCTCCACTACTTAAGCCTTGCAATCCTAATATTAATTTTATAGCTGTAGTTTTACCTGCACCATTAGGTCCTATAAGTCCTAGAATTTCTCCTTCTCTTAAGGAAAAAGATAAATCATCTAAAACATGCTTTTTACCAAAGTATTTATTTATACCTTTTACTTCTAATATTGTTTCCATACAATACCTCCCTCTATTAATATTATTAAAGAGCCATATCTTATATCCTCTTAAGTATATAAATAATCAATATATTTAATAAGTATTTCTTCAAACTTATTTAAATATTCTTCAATATTTTTATTATCAGTCATTTTATTTATATCTTCATTAAGAGAATACTTATTATACTCAACACTATTAATATTATTTAAAACCTCAACATTACTATCATAATTATCTACTAGTATTTTTACATCACCAGAGATATCTTTATAATTTAAAGAAATATTAATAGTATGCTTTTTCTGTTTATTATCTAAACTCATATCTATAACGCCTTTAATTTGCTCATTATTATGATAGAAAATATAATCTAAATCCACCTTTTTATCGTTAAATTTTTTTATTACTAAATTAGCTTTTTCTTTATCATTGTAATTTATTCTTACATTAGTATTATCATTATTTTTAATACCAACAAAAGAAATAACTTTTCTCTCATCATTGCACTTATTATCTTTACATTCATCCGTTAAATTTAAATATCCCTCGAAATCCCCAGCTTGATTTTTATACCAATATAATAATCTAAAATCGTCTTTTTCAATATCAAAACCAACTACATCAGTACCTTTTTTTGTATATATATTTACTCTTAATTTATGTTCTTCTGAAAAATATTCGTCTTTTAAAACATTTTTATATTCTTCTGATGTCATACCTAAGTAAGAAGTAATTATATCAATATATTTCTTATTATTAACTGTTTTATCAATGAATTTATCAATAAATTTATTCCATGAAGCTTTATTAAATTCTAAAGTATTTCGTTTAACTTTTGTCTCTTCTCCACGTACTTCTATAACATCTCTATAAGAAGATATCTTCTCTTTATTAATAATATCTATAATAACATCTCTAAGTATATTATTAGCAGATATTA
>DEUO01000031.1:8818-8956 GCA_002362595.1 Caryophanales bacterium UBA3260 | reverse complement strand
ATAATACTCTATAAATGTGAAAGTATTGTGAAGAATAGAAGAAATTATTATTAAGATTTATTCTTTACATTCTTATTATTCTTTCTTATCTTAAAATAGAATGTTGTTCCCTTATTCTTTATACTTCTAACACCATAC
>DEUO01000031.1:0-8609 GCA_002362595.1 Caryophanales bacterium UBA3260 | reverse complement strand
AATCATGAATCTCTAATATATTCTTTACTATAGATAAACCTAAACCAGTTCCTACAATATTTCTTTGATGATTCTTGTCATTCTTATAATATCTATCCCATATATGTTCAATTTTATCTTTATCTATTCCTTTACCACTATCTTTTATCTCTACTAAAAATTCTTTCTTATCTTCTGTAATTTTAATAATTACCTTCTTATCATCACCAGTATAATTAATAGCATTATTAATTAAATTATAAATAACTTGATTCAACTTATTCTTATCTGCATATACAATTACTTTATCAGGAATATCAACTTCTAAATTATATCCTTCTGTATCTACTAAATAATCATATCTTCTTACTATATTCATTATTTCATCATGTAAATCAAAAGTCTCTAATTCTAAAGTATCAGTATTCTGTTGCAATTTAGACAATGCTAATATATCACCTACTAGTACATTAAGTCTATCTGTCTCTTCAATAATAACATTTAAATTAGCTTCTCTTTTTTCTTTATCCTTATAAGTTATATCTCTTACCATCTCTGCATAAGCTTTAATCATTGTTAAAGGAGTTTTTAAATCATGAGATACATTAGCCATTAAATCTCTTCTATATTTATCTGTCTTACTAACTTCACTTTCTAAATAATTAAGAGTATCTGCAAGTTCATCTATCTCCTTTATTCCATGATGATCAAATTCTACATCATAATTTCCATTAGCTAATTGCTTAGACTTATCAGTAATAGAAACAATTGGCTCACTTATAACTTTAGCTAAAAATAAACTAATTGCAATTGCTAATATTATTATCACAATAACTATATAAAGAAATTGACTTTTAATAATATTATAATTCTTATTAACATTACTTAACATTGTATACAAAAATACATATCCACTATCTACCTTTATTCCATAAAGTAAAGCAGAAGAGTTATAATCTTTATTAACTAATTTTATCGCATTTATTTCCTTATCTGAATCATATAGTTCCTCTTTATATGTTGATAAATCATTATCATTTCTTCCAAGTAAACAACCTGTAGATGCTACATTATATAACATTGATCTTCCAAATTCATCTATATACTCAATACATACTGCATTATTATAAACAACATTCTTCAAATGATTGTGTAAATCTTCTATATCTGTCTTATTAATTTCTTTAGCTATCGCCTCAGTATCTCTAATTTGATATTTCTCATAAAGATAATTAGAAAATAGTAATTGAGTCTCCCATAGCAAAAGTATTATAAATACTGAGAACAATATTAAATAAGACATCGTCTTTATTCTTATACTACTATTCTTATTCTTTGTATTCAAACTTATAACCTATTCCTCTAACTGTTTTAATATAATCACCACAATCACCTAAATTTTTTCTTAACGTTTTAACATGAGTATCTATAGTTCTATCATCTCCGTAAAAATCATATCCCCATACATTTGTTAAAAGTTGTTCTCTTGATAAAGCAATATTCTTATTAGATATAAAGAATTTTAATAAATCATATTCTTTAGGGGTCAAATAAACTTGATTACCAGAAACTAACACTTCATGTGCTTTATCATCAAGTATTAATTCACCGAACTTATATAAAGAATCTTCTCCCTTAGTCCTTTTAATAATTGCTTTAACTCTAGCTACTAATTCTTTAGGACTAAAAGGTTTAGTTACATAATCATCTATTCCTAATTCAAAACCTATTAACTTATCATATTCTTCACTTCTTGCTGATAACATAATAAATGGTACAGATTTTATCTCCTTTATTGCTTTACAAGCTTGATATCCATCCATCTTAGGCATCATTATATCCATTATAATAAGAACATAATCATTATCCTTAACTTTATTAATAGCATCTTGTCCATCAACAGCTTCATCGACTAAAAAGCCATCTAACATTAAGTATTCCTTAATAACATCTCTAATTAAGGCTTCATCATCAACTACAAGTATCTTCATACTTATCACCTCAATAAAACTATTATAAACTTTTTTTGTGAAAAAAGAATGAAAAATTAAATAAAAAAGATATCATAAAGACATCTCAATCTAAATTAACATTATGATATATATCTGTTACATCATCTATCTCATCTAACATATCATATAATTTATTAAATAACTCTAAATCTTCTCCCTCTAAAGTTATCATATCTTTAGCATACCATCCATTTTCATCTACTTCATAATCTACATCTGGTATAATACTTTCAATAACTTCTTTAGCTTTAACATTATCTACATAACTAACAGAAACATTTAATAAACCATCTTCATCTGTTTCACACTCTACTGGTTCGATAGATGCATCAAGTAACCCCATCAAAATATCTTCTTCTTTATCTGTTTTAAAACTCATAACTGCTAAATTATCGTAATTATAAGATACTGAATTACTTACTCCTAAACTCTTATGTACTTTATTAAAAGCAGCTCTTACTTCTCCAACAGTTCTATTAACATTATCTGTTAAAGTCTTAATCATAAAAGTTGAAGCTCCAGGTCCAAAACCTTCATAAATAATTTGTTCATATTCATCCTTACCAGCACCTTTAGCTTTTTCTAATGCTCTATTAATTATATCTGCAGGTACTTGCATCTTCTTTGCTTTTTCAACTAAATGTTTTAAAGCACTATTAGCTTCTATCTCTGGACTACCATTTTTAGCAACCAAATATATCTCTTTAGCAAAATTTGTATATAATTTACCTTTTGCTGCTCCTGTCTTTTTTATCTTAGCTTCTCTAACTGCATAAGCTCTTCCCATATTCACACCTCTTTAAATCTGTTTTATTATACAAAATATCTATTTATATTACTAGAAAAACTTTATCTTACTAATAAACTTATAAACAAAATGATTAATATTATTATTTCTATAACATTTTATCATCTTATATGGATTATAAATCTTATAATAATCTACACCATCACGTTCAAATACATATTCTAAAGCCTTTATAACTGTCTTTTTACAGTCATCAGTATTAAAAAAATTCATAACTCTTTTAAAAAGTTTACTATCAATCTTTCTTGTTATAAACTTATAATATTTTAAACTTCTAGCTTTAAAACAATATCTAAACCCATCTAAATTCTTTAAATATCTTAAAGTATCATAATACCCCATCTTAATATTATCTCTAATAACATATTGATTTAACTCTAATATTCTTCCATTATCTCTACTAGGCTTAATACTATGAACCTTAATACCTTTAGGTATACTTCTATTTATACCTATTCCTTTAATTCCTACTACGTACACTTCTTCATAGCCTAAATCATAAAGTATTTGTACTGGTGAATTATCAAAAAAACCACCATCAATATAATACTTATTATCTAATATTCTTCTTTCTTTAAAAATCGGTAAATAACTACTAGCTAATAAATAATCTAATAATTCTTTTTGTGACCTAATATCACCTTTATAAATATAATATGGCTTAAAGCCACTTCTTGAAACTTTTACTGTTACAAGACCAAAATCTTTATTACTATTTATTAAATTATCATACGAAACTAAAGACTTAATATTATCTAACAATTTAGTATTATCAATACCTTCATTTTTTATTATCCTTCTAGCTGTATCAAATAAACCCAATAAAGCTTTTATATTATAATTATCAGTATTAACTGCTTTTATATAGTCTTTATTAAATTCTAATAATTCCCCAGGATTAACATTATTCCAAAAATATAGTAACTCCTTATATTTCCCTTCTGCCAACATTTCAGCATTAAAAGCTCCTATACTAGTCCCTACAAAACCTGAAAGTTTTACATGACAATGCAAAAATGCATAATAAGAACCAATTTGATAAGAACCTTTAACACCTCCCCCTTCTAATACTAATCCCTTCATTATAATCTCTTCTTACTATGTCCACTATAATAAGAAATAAAAGGTAAAGCCAAAAATCTTGGTATAATCCTACTAATTTTATATTTATATTTTAATAACGTAGAATAATATACATCTAAATTTTTACTTCTAAAATGTAATATTTCTTCTAATTTATCGCCATCTTTATAATATCCGCCATAATAATTCTTTTCAGCAAACAAATAAGCAGATAAAAACTTTAATGATAAACCATATGTTTGAAATACATGAACTAAATAATTCTTATACTTAGTTCTAAACTTCTCCCCACCAGATACATTAAAAGTCTTTTTATTCAAAGTCTTCTCATTATCTAAAGCTGCCACAAAAGCATATCCAGCATCTTCTGAAGATAAAAGTTCACAATTACTATTAGGAGTAATATTATAAATTAAATTTTCCGGACCAGGATCACCCAATACATAAGCTAATCTAAATATTGTATAATGCTTAAGATTATCTTTAATATAGTTTTCACTATCTAATTTACACTTAGAAAAGAAATCATATTCATCAAGATTAGACTTAGTCTTGACTGTAATATTTTCATAATTTTCTTGTACTCCATATACAGAAGAACTTGATGAATATAAGAAATAACAATCAGGATTATAATCTTTTATTGCATCAACAATTGTCTTAGTTCCACCATAATCAATTTCTCTACACAAATCTTCTCTTACATTTGCCAAAGGAGGAAGAACACCAGCCAGATGAATAATAACATCATGATCCTTAACCAATGCGTCAATTATAGCTGAATCGTTTACGTCACCATAAACAATATTTATTCTTTTTCTAAATTGTTTCAACCTTTTATAAACATGTTTATTCTTGATCTCTAAAGCTGTTATTTCATACTTTCCTTCACTAAGTAAAAATCTAATTACTTGTAATCCAACTGTACCACCTGCACCTGTAACCAAGATTTTCTTCATTATTACACCCTCTTATTATTTTACTTAATTATATCATATCATACTTTTATCAAACTTTAATAAAGTTCATCACTACTAGTCGCATTTAATGTTAAATCTGCAAACTCACCTTTTAAATATAAAGGATATGCAGCTGCACCTATCATCGCCGCATTATCAGTACAATAAGCCATTCTAGGCACTGTTAAATTAACATTATATTTATCAGCTACTTCTTGAATAGCATTTCTTAAAAATCTATTAGCAGATACCCCACCAGCAATAACCATATTCTTTACATTATACTTTTCTATAGCTAAAGTACTCTTTCTAACTAATTGATCAACAGCTGTATCTTGAAAACTTCTCGCTAAATCTGCTTTCCTTATTTCATGACCTCTTTGAGTCTCATTATGTACTAAATTAATAATACTGCTTTTTAATCCACTAAAACTCATATTAAATGTATCATCATTCATCGGAATTGGTAAATCATATGTAGGTTTACCTTCTAAAGATAATTTATCAACATTAGGACCTCCTGGATACTTTAATCCTAATACACGTGCTACTTTATCATAACATTCACCTACAGCATCATCCAAAGTACCTCCAATATGTATAAACTTATAATCATCTTCCATTAGTATTAAATCAGTATGTCCTCCACTAACAACTAAAGCAAGTAACGGAAATTCCATTTTCTTCTCTAAATTATTTGCATATATATGTCCAGCAATATGATTAACAGCAATTAATGGTTTCTTATATATTAAAGATAAAGTTTTAGCAAACTCTACTCCAACTAACAAACTACCTAATAAACCTGGAGCATAAGTAACAGCAATCGCATCAATATCATCCATTGTCATATTAGACTTAGTTAAAGTATCTTCTAAAACCATCGTAATATTCTCTGTATGCATTCTTGAAGCTATCTCTGGAACAACTCCACCAAATTCAGCATGAGTATCCATCTGCGTTAAAACAGTCATATGTACACATTCACAACCATTTCTAATAATTGCCATACTAGTTTCATCACAAGAAGACTCTATAGCTAATATATTTACATCTTTCATTCTAAACATCTCTTTTCATAATTATTGCATTATCTAAACCATAATACTTTTCTCTTATATTAATATCTTTAAAATTCAAATTATGATAAAAATTAATCGCTTTATCATTATTTTCATTTACTTCTAACATAATACTACTTACATCACTAAATTCTTTAATTACATAAAGAACCAACTGACTACCTATTCCTTGACATCTATAATTCCTATCAACAACTATATTTACTATATCCATTTGTTCATATAATTTATTAACATGAATAAATCCAACTAATAATGAATCAACATAATATCCGTAAATATAATCATATGAAGAATCTAATAAATTATCTAAATTAAATAAATCTTTAAATTTACTATTTAATAAAACTCCTAATCTATAATATTCATTTTTATCTTTATATGTAACTTTATTTATCATTTAAAGCACTTATTCCTTTAATATACAAAGGTTTTACTTCATGAGGATTCAAAGAATCTATATTATTCATTACATAGTCATAAACCTTCTCATAGTCGATATTTACTTCTGTAATAACATCATTCTTATTTTTGTACTCTAAATAACTTGATTTATTTAAATAAACCATTTTATCCACTAATTTATTATTTATATCAAAATGGCCAACAAAAGCTCCATTACGATCTTCTAAAGCTACATATTTATCTTCTTTATCAAGACTTAAAGCCATAACTAATAAAGAATTTATAGTTCTAATAGGTGTATGTAAACAATAAGCAACAGTTTTAGCGATTGTAACAGCTATTCTTTCACCTGTAAATGATCCGGGTCCATTTACAACAATAACATTTTCCATATCATTTATATCTAATTTAACATCTTCTAATACCTCTACAATAGCAGGTAAAGTCACTTGACTATGTTTATTATTTGATACTATATCTTTTTTACCAACTATTTTTCCATCTTTATAAATTATGACTATAACGTCCTTATCATGTGTATCTAAAAATAAAGTATACATATAATCACCTCTCGTGCCCTATTATACCACATAAAAGGCCAAAAGAAAAAACTCTTTCGAGTTTTATAGAACAGCTTCGCAAAGATCTTCATATTTCTGACCATAAGGAGTAATAACAAGAACTCTAGTATTATCTCCTACGACTTTAAATTTAATATCTAATCTTTCATCAGGTAATTGATTTTCAATCATCTCAGGCCATTCAATAATACAAACACCATCTTGATTTAAATAATCACTTAAGCCAAATTCATCATTTGAATCATCAAGTCTATAAACATCCATATGATAAAGTGGCATTTCACCCTCCATATATTCTTTAACCAAACTAAAAGTTGGACTTGTAATAGTTTCATTTATACCTAAAGCTTTAGCAAAACCTTTAACAAAAACTGTTTTACCACTTCCTAATTCACCGTCTAGGCAAATTACCATACCTGGAAATTTTTCACTTTCTAAATTTTCAGCAAATTCCATAGTTTCAAGTTCACTTCTTGAAGTAAATCTATAATTCATTTTCTATCACCTGTATAAATTATAACAACAACAAAAATATATATGCAAGGATTATATAACTATTTACATTATTTTAACTCTTACAAGACATTAATTTGTTATACAAAGTACGATAAGTATCACTTGTATAATGTAAACCATCAGTTGTTGAAAGACTTCCATTCAACGTAGAATAAGTATCACAATACTTTACATTATTACCACTAACATTACTTCTTAATTTACTATTAAATGACATAATGTCATTATTCTTTGTAGAATAACCATACTGTCGCTCTTTAACTTCATCAACTGGATTAACAGAAACTAATAATATATTATGATTCTTCCACGAACCAGTAGCTAAACTATTATAAGAAGATATATATTTATCAATATCATAAAGTAACATATTAACACCCATTAAAGAATAAATATTATACTTAGTATTAGGATTACTTTGCAAAATACTATTTACAACACCTATAGCAGTAGAATTAAACCAAGAATAACTCATGCTACCTTGTGCAATAAAAATGTCATTATTATAGTATTTAGCGCCACCATTACTATAAGAACAACCAGAAGAATCACCAGTAATAGTAGTACAAAGACCAACTGTTCTAGAATCACCAACAAAGATATTAATAGTACCAGTATTAGAAAAATTTACATTAGAACCAGAATTACTATTCTGCTCACGCTCATCCTCTTCCTTTTTCTTTTTATATTCCTCATACAACTCCTTCTTTTTTTTATTATTCTCCCTTTCAATTTCTTTTTGTTTATTTACATCAGAAGCTTTCTTAGTATTTTCATCTTTAAGTTTTTCTTTATTAGAAACTCTTTCTTCTTCTCTTAATTTATTTATTTTTTCTAAAGAAGCATTTGTAAAACAAGAAACAACCATAGTATCATCAATTTTCATTAAATCAACAAAAATAAATTGAAATAAAGTAGGTAACAAAAAAACAATCAATGCAGCAACAGTTGACTTAACCAATTGCATTAATTCACTAGTAAAATCTTTACCATTTATTACTATTTTCAACATAGATGAAAAAGCTTTAAACATAATAATTATAGGCAAAATGATACATATAATAGATAATAAAATCTTAATTACTAAAAAAACAGTCAATATACCAGAATTATTACATAAATCAAATAAATTCATAAATATCACCAAAATATATAATACCAAAAAAAAAGGCAAAAAAAAAGAT
>DEUO01000130.1:11709-12583 GCA_002362595.1 Caryophanales bacterium UBA3260 | reverse complement strand
TTTATATATTTATAGTATAATTTTATTAGTAAGGATGGATATCTATGAAAAGATTAAGTGTTATTATACCTTGTTATAATGTTGAAAATTATTTAAATAAGTGCGTGGATAGTGTATTGGATAATGAACTAGATAATATAGAAATTATTTTAGTTAATGATGGTTCTAAAGATAATACATTAAAAATTATTAAAGAGTATAAGAAGAAATATAAAGATATAATAAAGTTAGTAGATCAAGAAAATCAGGGATTATCTATGGCACGTAATGCTGGAATTGAAGTAGCTACTGGAGAATACATAACTTTTTTAGATAGTGATGATTATGTTGATAGTAAGATGTATTCAAGTATGCTTGAAAAAGCTGAAGAAAATAATTTTGATTTGGTAGTTTGTGGATTGAAGATGTTATATCCAAATTATGAATTAAATGTAAGTCATGGGTTAAGTAAAGATTGTAATTCTAAGGATGAAGTAAAAGAAGTAATGTATAATATATATCCTGCTGCATGGAATAAAATATATAAAAGAGAAGTTATAGGAAATCTTCGTTATAAAAAAGGTGTATGGTTTGAAGATTTTGAATTTTTATATAGACTATTACCATATGTTAAAAGTATTGGTATAGTAAATGAATACTACTATTATTATTTACAAAGAGAAGGCTCTATAACATATGTATATAATAGTAAGTTATATGATTTTTTATATAATTTAGATGGTTTGGTAGAATATTATAAAAATAATGGTTTTTATAATGAATATAAAGAAGAATTAGAATATACATATGTTAGATATTTATTTGCAACATTTATTAAGAGACTTGCTAAGATGAAAGATAAAAAGGAATTTAAGAAAGGAGTAGATACTGTTTT
>DEUO01000130.1:656-11450 GCA_002362595.1 Caryophanales bacterium UBA3260 | reverse complement strand
TAGAGTAGATACTGTTTTAAAAGCAGTTAAAGACAAATTTCCTGATTATAAGAAAAATAAATATTTAAAGTATAGTAAGAAAGGTATTTATTTAAAATATTTTAATAAGTTTATTGCTAATATAGTATTTTTAGTAGAGAAAAATAAAATGAACTAAGGTGAAGTAAATGAAGAAGGTTATGTTTATAGCTAGTACAGGTGGACATTTAAATGAGTTGTTACAATTAGCCCCTTGTTTTAAGAAGTATGATTTTACGATAGTTACAGAAAAGACAAAGAGTAATATGAGTCTTAAAGACAAGTATCCAGGAAGGGTACATTATATTATTTCTGGTACTTATACAACATTTAAAGCAAAATTTACGTATTTATTTAAGTTATTTGCTAATTGTTGGATTTCTCTTTATTATATGATAAAATTAAAACCAGATGTAGTAGTAACAACAGGATCACATAATGTTGGACCTATGTGTTGTTTAGCAAAATTGTTTGGTAAGAAAGTTATTTTTATCGAAACTTTTGCGAATAATTCTAGTCCAACTAAAGCTGGAAGATTGATATATAAATTTGCTGACTATTTTATAGTACAATGGGAGAGTATGTTAGAATATTACCCTAATGCTATATATGGTGGTTGGATATATTAGGAAAGAGGTATTTTATGGCAAAGGAAGAAAGTAAAGAAAACAAGATAAGTATATATGGTATTATAAGAATAATTCTATTCTTAGTACTAGTTGTTATTTCTAGTATTTTATATTATTCAGTTTTAAAAACAGGTATGCTTCCTAATAAGTATATTGCTTTATTAGTAGTAGTTTTACTTGTTATTAACTTAGTAGTAGGTTTATTTATTAAAGCTAAGAAGAAATGGTTAAATGTTATTGGTTTTATTTTATTAATAATATTTAGTGGAGCTTTTAGTGTAGGTACTAGTTATATTAATAAGACTATGAAGATACTTGAGAATTTTGTTTCACAAAATGAAGAGAGAACAACATATTATGTTCTTACTAGAAAAGGTGTTTATACCGATATTTCTGAGTTAGATGGTAAGGTAGTAGGTATATTAAATCAAGAAGCTGATTTATTAAAGGAAGAGTTAGATAAAAAAGCTAAGCTAGAATATAAAGAGTATGCTAGTATGGGCGATTTATTATATGGCTTAGAATTAAATGAGATAGATGCTATTGTAGTTAGTTCAACAATATATGAATATGTTACTGAGGAGAATGTTGATTTAAAGGAACTACTTGAAAAGATAGATGAAGTTGATGTAGTTGGTAAATCATCAGAGATTACTTCTAATATTGACGTTGGTAACTCTTTCTTAGTATATATTAGTGGACTTGATACTCGTGATACTAGTGCTGTTGCTCCTTATGGATTAAGTGATGTTAATATAGTTGTTGCTGTTAATCCTGATTCTCATAGAGTGTTATTAGTACATATACCTAGAGATTATTATGTATATGTATATAATAGACCTCAAATGAAAGATAAGTTAACTCATGCTGGTTTATATGGAATTGAATCATCTATTAAGACTGTTGCTAATATATTTGATATAAATATAGATACTTATGTTAAAGTTAATTTTAAAGCTTTAACTACGATAGTAGATTCTATAGATGGAATTGATGTATATAGTGATACTGATTTTCAATCATCTCATATTAAAACATGGCATGTAAATAAAGGTATGAATCATATGGATGGAGCTAAAGCATTAGCTTATTCAAGAGAAAGATATGCATATGCTACTGGAGATCGTCATAGAGGACAAAATCAAAATGATGTAATACAAGCTATTATTAGTAAAGTATCACAGAGTCCAAATTATTTAATGAAGTATGATCAAATATTAAATTCTATGCAACCATATTTTACTACTAATTTTGAAATGAATGATGTTCAACAATTAATTAAAGAACAAGTAGATAAGATGGCTAAATGGAAGGTTGAAAGTATAAGTGTTAATGGTTCAAATGGAAGTAATTATACTGCTAGTTGGCCAAATCAACTTACTTATGTTATGATTCCTAATCAATCTACTATTGATACAGCTAAAGCTAAGATATCTGAAGTAATGAGGAGTTAATTATATGATACTTGTTACTTTAGGAACACAAGATAAGCCTTTTAGAAGATTGTTAGAGGAAATTGAAAAAGAAATAGATAATGGAAATATAAAAGATAAAGTAGTTGTTCAAGCTGGTTGTACTAAGTATAATACAGATAAAATGGAAATATTTGATTTAATTCCTATTGAAGAATTTGATAAATTAATGAAGAAATGTGATTTATTAATTACTCATGGAGGAGTAGGAAGTATTATTACTGGTTTAAAAAATAATAAAAAAGTAATTGCAGTTCCAAGATTAGCTAAATATGGAGAACATATTAATGATCATCAAACACAGATTATAGACAAATTTAATGAAGCTGGTAATATTATAGGAATAAAAGATGTTGATGAACTAGCTACTGCTTTAAAGAAAGTAAAAGATTTCAAACCAAATAAGTATGTTAGTAATACTAATAAAATGATCGAATTAGTAGAAAAGTTAATTGATGAATAAGATACTTAAAGTATCTTTTTCTTTTGTTAAAGTATGATATAATTAGATTTATACGGAGGATTTTTTATGAAGTATGATTTATATGATTTTGATGGAACAATATATGATGGAGATTCTGGTATAGATATTATTTTATTTGCTTTTTCTAAATATCCTAAGATAATACCTATGGTATTATGGAATACTATTAAGTATTTATTTAGATTAATTAGTAAAGAAGAATATAAGAGTAAAGTATTTTCTTTTGTTAAGTATGTATCAGATATAGATGAATTTGTTAGTGAATTTTGGAAGAAAAATCATTATAAATTAAAAGATTTTTGGATAAATAAAGATAGTCATAAGAATGATATTATTATTTCTGCTTCGGGAGAATTTTGGTTAAAACCAATAGCTTTAGAATATAAAGTAAAGGATTTAATAGCAACACAGATAGATGTTAAAACAGGGGAAGTAAAAGATAATAATTGTCATGGAAAAGAGAAGGTAATATTATTTTATAAGAAATATCCTAAAGGTATGATAGATAAGATGTATACAGATTCTATTAATGATTTACCTTTAATAGAAGAAGCTAAGGAAGGATATTTAATTAAGAAAAATAAAATATATAATTATTATGAATATAAACCTAATATAATAGTAAGATTTTGGAGATGGGGTTGGGGTATATATCATAAGAATGAAGAAGTATGGAACTATATTATTGTAGGGGGATTAACAACTGTTATTAGTTTAGTAGTTAAATGGATAATGTGGTTTACAATATGTGATGCAAGTATAGATAATTATTTTAATCAACAGTTACCTGTTGATGTATCATGGGTTATAGCTGTATTATTTGCTTATATTACTAATAGAATTTATGTTTTTAAAAGTAAAGAAAAGAATATTTTAAAAGAAATGGGTTCGTTTGTTGGAGCTAGAGTTGTTACTTTTATAATGGAAAAGGGTTTAACATGGTTCTTCTTGACTTTATTAGCATTTAATAAAGGTATATTGGTTATTATACAAACTTTAATAATTCAAGTTCTTATTATGGTACTTAATTATGTATTTAGTAAACTTTTTGTATTTAAGAAAGGAAAATAAACTTTCTTTTTTATTGGTATGATATAATTAAATGGAGGAGTGGTATTATGACAGCACAGGAATTAAA
Source organism: Caryophanales bacterium UBA3260 (assembly GCA_002362595.1). Next base: position 7,709 of record DEUO01000130.1, on the reverse strand, counting down.
AGTTCTTAATAGTCTTGATATCAGGAAGCTTAATAGTGATGGTAGATATGTTGATGTTGAAATACCATTATTCTTTAATTTAAATTATGAACAAGTTAAATACTTAAGAGAACTTTATAATGATAATACTATTGCTAGTAATGTAAAAAGACCTAGAGAAGATAAGGAAAGAACAGAGGTAAGAAGAGAAGTACCTAGATATAAAGTTACAAGGAATCAAAAGTATAATAATGGGAAACATTATACTAAGGGAAGAGTTAGTTTTGTTCCTGTTACGAAAATAATTGTTGGAGTAATAGTAGTTAGTTTGTCTGTTGGTTTATTAGTTAGTCATATTAATGATAAGAATCAAGATAATCAAAATGGTGGCATAGCTTATGTACAAGAGTATGATGATGAAACTAAGTCTTCTAATTTAACTGTAGAAGAACCAGTAGATAATAGTGAATATGTAGATATTCAAATAGATGATGGTACACATGAGGTACCAGAAGAACAAGAGATAGATGTTAATGGTGATTTAATAAGAGAGATATGTAATATTTATCATGTTAATTATGATGTTGTTTATCCTTTTATAAAAGGGATTAGTGATAATTTTTCTAGTCAGCAATATTTAAATGGAACACTTAATGGTGTTACTTGTAAAGGACAAGAAGTTTGTGCAAGTAGTGATAGAGAATTATTAATATATACAGTAAGAACTATTAAGCAATTGCCACAGCAAATAGGAATTAGTACTGAAGGTTTATATGGTGGTGATTATCAATCAGGAAGTGATTTCGCAAATCAAATAAGTAAAGTAGCATCCGATTTAGGTATTAATAGATGTTTGATGTATGCGATAGTTCAATCTGAAACAAGTTTTAATAGTGATTTATTTATAAATAGTAATAATCCTGCTGGAATAAAAGGTATTGATGGTAGTTGGTGGGTATTTGATACTAAAGAAGAAGGATTTTATGAATTAGGTATGGAAATATTAAAATATTATCGTATGATAGGTATTGATCCTTCAGTAGTTAATGAAGATGTAATATCTAAAATAAGAGATATTCACGCTCCTTTATCTGATGGTAATCAAGATTGGTTACCTAATGTAGTTTCAAATTATGAATATGCTTTAATGAATGAAGCAACTTTGTTTGATAATAATAATGTAGAATTAGTACGTAAATAAGAGAGGATTTGGTAAAATGTATAAAATAATAGATGGAAATAAAGCAGTAGCAGATGTTGCTTATTTGTTTAGTGAGATAGCTAGTATATATCCAATAACACCTAGTAGTCCAATGGCAACAGAAGTAGATATATTGAGTCATGGAGAAACAAATAATATATTTAATGATAAAGTAAAAGTTGTAGAAATGCAGAGTGAAGCTGGGGCGGCTGGTACAATGCATGGAGCATTACTTGCTGGTAGTTTATCAACAACTTTTACGGCTTCACAAGGATTATTATTAATGATACCTAATATGTATAAAATAGCTGGAGAATGTTTACCTGCTGTTATTCATGTTGCAGCAAGAACTTTAGCTACTCATGCTTTATCAATATTTGGAGATCATTCAGATGTTTATGCAACACGTGGAACTGGTTTTTGTATGTTAGCTTCTTCAAATGTTGAACAAGCTAATCATATGGGAGCAATAGCTCATTTAAGTGCTATAAAGGGAAGTTTACCTTTCTTACATTTTTTTGATGGTTTTAGAACTAGTCATGAAGTAAATAAAGTAAGAGAGTTAAATAGGGAAGATTTAATAAAATTAGTAGATTTTGATAGTATAAGTAAATATAAAAATAGAATGTTAAATGTTGGTGCTAATATACAAAAGGGTATGGCTGAAAATGAAGATATATATTTTCAATCAGTAGAAGCTAGAAATGAATTATATAATAATATACCTGATATAGTTAATAATTATATGAAGGAAATAAATAAGTTAATGAATACTAGTTATAAACCTTTTAATTATTATGGAGATGGTAATGCAACTAATGTAATAGTAGCTATGGGAAGTGTTTGTGATACTATAAAATTAGTTGTAGATGATTTAAATAAAAAGGGAGATAAAGTAGGTTTAGTAGAAGTACATTTATATAGACCTTTTAGTGTTAAATATTTATTAGATGTATTACCTAAGACTGTTAAGAATATTGCTGTACTTGATAGAACAAAAGAAGCTGGCAGTATTGGTGAACCATTATATCTAGATGTATGTAGTGCTGTTAAAAATACAGATATAAAAGTAGTAGGTGGTAGATATGGTTTATCAAGTAAAAATACTACTCCTGATCAAATATATAGTGTATATAAAATGCTTGATGATAAGTTAAGAGATAATTTTACTATAGGTATAAAAGATGATGTAACTAATTTAAGTTTACCAGAATATGATTATAAGATAGATTTAGGTTGTAAAGAAATCAAGATATTTGGTTTTGGTAGTGATGGAATGGTTAGTACTAGTAAAGATATAATAAAGATATTAGGAACTGGTACAAATAAGTTTGTTCAAAGTTATAATCAATATGATTCTAAGAAGAGTGGTGGAGTTACTATATGTAACTTAAGAATAAGTGATAAAGAGATAAATGCACCTTATTATGTAACTAATCCTGATATAGTAGTAGTTACTAAAGATGAATATTTATTTAAGTTTGATTTAATAGATGATATTAAAGATAATGGTATATTTATTCTTAATACTACTAAAAGTGTAGATGAACTTAATGGTTATTTACCAAATAAAGTTAAGAGTATTATTAATAAGAAACATGTTAGATTTTATATAATAGATGCTGATAAGATAGCTTTAAATAATGGTATTAAGGGTAAGATAAGTAAGATAATGGAAATGATTATTCTTGATTTTATTGATTATCCTGATGCTTTAAATGTACTTTATAAGTCAATAGAGAAACAATTTAGTACTAAGGGAGAAGATATAGTTAATTCTAATAAGAATGCTATTAAGGAAGCTAAAGATAATTTGATTAGTGTTAATGTTTTATTAAATAATGTAGATGAAGATACAGAGATAAAAAGAAATATATTTGATGAAATTAATGCTAGAAGAGGAGATTATTTAAAAGTTAGTGATTTAGTACCTTATAGGGATGGTACATTCCCTTGTAGTTTATCTAAGAATGAAAAGAGAAAGACTAGTACTTACGTACCTAAATGGATAAGTGATAATTGTATACAATGTGGTCAGTGTTCAATAGTTTGTCCTCATGCTGTTATAAGACCTATTGCTCATACTAATAAAAATGAAGGTATATCTATGATGGGTAAACCAGAATATAATTATGAAATAGTAGTAAGTGAAGCAGATTGTACTAGTTGTGGTTTATGTATTAATGTATGTCCTGGTAAGGGAGGAGAAAAAGCTTTAAAATTTGGTGTTTATGATCAAAAAGTACAAGATAGAGCTACTGATTTATTTGAGAATTATGAAAATCCAAAAGATTTATTCCCTAAATTTACTATAAAAGGTAGTCAGTTTATAAAACCTAAATTTGAATTTAGTGGTGCTTGTGCTGGTTGTGGAGAAACGCCTTATACAAAGTTATTAACACAATTATTTGGAGATAAATTAATTATTGCTAATGCTACTGGTTGTTCTTCTATATATGGTGGTAGTGTTCCTAGTACACCTTATTCTATACCTTGGGCTAATTCATTATTTGAAGATAATGCTGAATTTGGATATGGAATGCTTGTAAGTTATAATAAATCTCGTGATAGAATAGAAAAAATAATGAGAGATAATTTAGATAATGTAAGTGATGAAGTAAAAGAATTATTTAATAAATGGTTAGCTAATAGAGAAGATTTTGATATAACTAGTGAGATTAAGAATGAATTATTAAAGTTAGATATTCCTAAAGAATTAAATGATTTAATTAGTTATGTTCCAGCTCGTAGTGTATGGACACTAGGAGGAGACGGATGGGCTTATGATATTGGATTTGGTGGAATAGATCATGTTCTATCTAGTGGAGAAAATGTTAATATATTAGTATTAGATACTGAAGTTTATTCTAATACTGGTGGACAAGCTAGTAAGTCTTCTAGAATAGGTCAAGTAGCACAATTTGCTGATAATGGTAAAAAGACAGCAAAGAAAGATTTATTTAAGATAGCTATGGGATACCCTAATTGTTATGTTGCTAATGTATCTTTTGGTTCTAATTTCATGCAAACTATTAAGGCATTTAAAGAAGCAGAAGAACATAAGGGACCATCTATTATAATTGCTTATTGTCCATGTATTGAACAAGGAATAAAGGGTGGTATGAGTAATGCTACTGCAGAGCAAAAATTAGTTGTTGATTGTGGATATACTACATTAATGAGATATAATCCAGAAGAAGATAAATTATATTTAGATAGTAGAGAACCTGATTTTGATAAATATGAAACATTATTAAATAATGAAGTAAGATATAATAGTTTAGTTAAGAAAGATCCTGATGCTGCAAAAGAAATGTTAGAATTAAATAAACAAGATGCTATTAAGCGTTATAACTATTATAAAAAGTTAAGTGAAGAGAAGAGTGAATAGCTCTTTTTTTCATTGTTATTATAAAGTTAGTTGTAAGTAAATAAATAATCCAGAACTATTCTTGTTCTGGATTTAAGTCTCTTTTTAGAACTTTTCTTTGATATTTTGATTTCATGTAGTATTTTTCCATGTTTTGATTTTTTTTCATTAGTTTGTTATATTTTGAGGTAAGGTTAGTTCTCAGTCTTGTTACTTCGTTTATGAATCTTGGATCGTTTATTAGTTCTGGATATCTATCTAGTGCTTCTTGTTCTAGGTAGTCTAATTCTACTAAGTTTTTATAAGTTATGTCTAAAGCACCATTTAGAGCGTCCTGACCTTGTTTTATCTGTGAAAGGTCTGCTGGTTCATATTTGTTTAATTTTCGCCTCCAAAAGGCGTTAACGAAGTTAAAATGATTGTCAACAATTAATCCTACTGTAAAATAGAAGAAATAACGATTGCGGATAAAGGGAAAAGCTAGTATAGAACCCATTTCTAATAGTAGAGATGCTTTGTTTAGTTTTTTAAATAAGACTCTTTTATCAACATCAGCTACTTGTTCTTTTGTCATACCTTCTAATTTATCTAAACGTTTAAGAAGTTTTTTATCTACTTTTTCTTTATTTTGTTCATCAATTCTTTTTAATTCTTGCTGTAACCCGTTTAATTCATCATTTGTTATGTAATCATCTAGTTGTTTTTTTTCATATTCTATATCTTCATTTTTTTTACTTGATATATATTCTTTAGCATCGCGTAATTTAGCTTCTTCGCGGTCTAGTTTACTTTTCTGCTTTGAAGATAGTTTATTACCATAGCGAAGTCTTGTATTAGTTATATCGTCTAACATTCTATTTATTTCGTCTTCTATATGGTCATAATCTTTATCAAAGAAGTCTTCTTTTTCTATTTCTGTTTTGCCATCTTCTATTATTTTATCTGTACCTATAGTAATGGAACTTATATCTGAGTCACGAACTAATTCTTGTATTTTTTCTTCTTTTTGTTGAGTTTTATCTTCAGCTTTTTTTCTTTCATCTTCTTGTTTTTGTTGTTCTTCTTTTTGCTTCTTTCTTCTTTGTCTTTCTTTTTCTTCTTGTACTCTAGCTAGTTCATCTTCTAAATCTCTTTTAATTTCATCAATTTCTTCAATAGTTTTAGGTTCAGCTTCTAGTTTTTGTTCAATATCTTTAATTTTTTCATCACTAGATTGGTCATTTTTAGGTGATTCTTTTCTTTGTTCTTTTTTTGTTTCTGGTTTTTTATCCTCAGGTTTAATGATGTCTTCAGCAGTTTTAATTGCAATTGTAGTTGCAACAGCTGCGGTATTTTTGATGATATCTGTTAGCGATTCTTTAGTGTGTTGTTCAGATGTCTTTACTACAGTAGTACTTAAGCTTTCTAAAGTACTTTTAGCTTTGTTAGTATCATTAGTAATGATGATAGGTGTTTCTTCTATTTTAGGAGTAGGTGTTGCAGGATTAAGATTTAATTCTTTTTTCTTTTTGTGAACAAGTGAATAAGGAGAAGGAGTTACTTCTTGTTTAGATTGATAAATTTCGGGTTTGGTTGGCGTTTCTACTATAGGTGTTTCTTCTTTTTTTATTTCTATATCTATAGGTGGAAGAATAGGGAATTCTTTTAGTTCAACTTCAACAATTTTCTTAACTTCTTTTTTAACTTCATCTTCTTTTTTTAGATGATAAAATTCAATTTGTTTTTCAATAATTGGTGTTACTTTTTCTTCAAATTTTTTAATTACTTTTGTTAATTCTTTATCAGCTTTTTTTATTTCAAGTTTTTGATCTTTATATACGTGTTCTAATTCTTCTTCAATAAGACGAATGATATATTCTGTTGTAAATATTATTTCACAATTATGTTTTGTTTGTTCTTTTATTTTATCTATTCTATCTTTTGATAGTTTAAATACGATATTATCAGTTGTATCTGATTCATTGTCATGGGGATTAGTTTTATTGTTTGTATCATTAGGTAGTTCTGTTGTAGATATATTTGTTTTAGTAGTAGAGTTAGAAGAATTCTTAATATCATCTTTTTTTGATGTAATATTTTTTAGTTCTTCTTTTTTAGTTGGCTTAAAGAAACTAATAATCATGACTAATATTATTTTAAAGAAATTGATTATAGCTCTTAGTATTTTTTTTAATAATTTAATTATTGTCACTTTGACCACCTAACTTATTTTATCATAGTTTTATAGCAAAAAAAATAGGAGTTGTCCCCCTGAGAACAACTCCAAAAAGAATAAAAAGGGGTTGGCTAGTGTGATACTAGCGACCAATTCGCCTAATTCCGAATTGGTAGTTCCTATACTAATCGAAAAGAGATTATTTGTCAACAAAAAAGCAGAAAAAAGTTTATTTTTTTTTAGGCAGTTGTATTGGCTAAAATGTTGACTTATATGGTTTACATTTACATATAAAAAATATTTATAATACTTAAATTTTATTTTTTTTATATATTAGGAATTTGCTTT
>DEUO01000130.1:0-561 GCA_002362595.1 Caryophanales bacterium UBA3260 | reverse complement strand
GTGTGATACTAGCACCAATTCGCCGTTAAGTGAATTGGTACTTCATATGTTAACTTTAAAGCCCTTTTTTGTCAACATTTTTTAGCAAAAAAAGTGCAATTTTTAGCAAAAAAATGATAAATTTTTTCTTGCTATAAAACATGGTTATAGACGGAAAAAATACTATAAATAAAACGTATTGCTGGAAGATAAAAATAAAAAGAATTTTAGCTTTTTTTCTAAAAATCTTTTAATATGCTTTTACTATTAAAGCTTTTTCCAAATCATTCAAACGATCAAATAAATTATTTAAATAAGTAATTAGAAAAAGGCTAGGACGTGTTATTGCATTCTTTAAATTAAATTCAAACCCTTTACTTTTTAAAGAATACTTTATAGATATTGTTTCATCTCGTAATACAGGAATTAACGCTAATGAAATAGATATTATTAAAGATAGTTTATTGGTATCAATATTAAATAACTTTAATGGAGTTAATAAATAGTTAAATGCTATTTGTAATTTAGAAGAATTAAAGTAATTATTTATAATATAGGTAAAATCAACTATCTTTAATAATA
>DEUO01000149.1:1051-7341 GCA_002362595.1 Caryophanales bacterium UBA3260 | reverse complement strand
TATAAATCTAATTCTTCATATAAAAATATACTAAAAATACCCAAAAGCATTAATAAACATATACCTAAAGATGATAAAATATATTTCTTATCCATCAAAATCCCCTCTTTAATGTCTTTATAATATCTAAAAATATTAAATTACGCAAGTTTATCCAAAAATAAGACTTTAAAGTCTTATTTGTCTTGAAGCATTTTAAGTAAGTCAATTTTAAACATATCTTTTGAAGCATTTTGTTTAGAAATCATAATACCTTTATATGTAGTTAATTCAGATTTATGTCCCTCTAATAAAATATCAGAAGGTGTAATAGTATTTAACATTATTGTTTGTTCTTTAGCATATACTGTATAAATTAATTTAACATCTCCATGAACTTGTGAAAACATAGCATCACTAGGTAATTTTAATTCATATGTTTCTGTACCAGCTTTTTTATTTTGACTAGTCATTTTACCTACAAATTTACCATTTCTTAAAGCAGGATAATATTCAAAATTTAACTTTTTATAAGCTAACATATTATACTTTTTTAAAGCTCTTTCTAGTTTCTTAAATTCATTTTCATTTATATAATCTAAAACGTATCCTTTCATAATAATACCCCCTAATTTTCTTTTCGTGCTTACATTCTAACGCATTACTTTTAAAACGTCAAATTTTCCTCATATTTTAAGAAGAAAAAATAATTTTACCCATTATTATATATATAGATAGTTACGAATAGATACTCTAGCATAAAACATTAAAAAAAGCAACAAAAACTTAATTTTTGCCATATATTTCAGTCAAAAAACATTTTACCATAAAAAAAGCCTTCATAAGAGGCTTAAATATCAAGTTCAATAATTGTTTGTCCATCATTCATCCCATCAATGTAATATTTAGAAACATATTTATTATTCCTTAAATACTCATGAGTCGCTTTTCTTAAAGCACCACTACCTTTTCCATGAATAACTATAATATATTTCTGTTTTAATTTTATATTATCATTAATAAATGACTTAATAGGAGCAATACAAGTAAGTGTTGTTTCACCATGAATATCTAAATGAGGGAATCTATAGGTAAAAGGATCTCTAATAATTCTGCTCATATACGTTTTTAATTTCTTCTAATGTTGGAATAGTATCTACTCCACCTACTTTTGTTGCACTTAATCCTGCTGCTATACATCCCATTTTAACACCTTTTTCAATGTCTCCCCCATTAGCTAATGTATAGGCAAGAGCAGCTCTAAAAACGCTACCACAAGAATGTGCATCAACTGCTTTTACTTTTAAAGAAGGTGTAACTTTAATCTGATTATTTATGCAATACATAGCACCTTTTTCTCCTAGAGTAATAACAAATTCCGTCTTTAAAAACTTTTTCTTCAATCTTTGATATAAAGATACAAGAGTTGACATATCCTGAAAATCTATTCGCTGATTAGCAGCATTCTCTGCAAATTCTTGAGTACATACAGCAACTTTAGCTTTCTTAACCAATTCCATAACAGCTGAAGTTACTAAACTAGCATCTAAAACACTTATAGAATGTGGAAATCTTTCTAATAAATTCTTTGCCTGAACAGAATCATATCCATCAACACATATAACATCTGGAGTAAAATCAAAATCACATTTTTTCAAACTAATATAACGATCAGATAGATTTAATGTTGTCTGTTTACCAGAAGTATTATTTATCTGTATAACAGAAATAGGCGTATCATTTTCATATGTAGGTTCAATAAATCTTGAATCAATATGAACTTTATCAAAGTATTTTCTAATTCTAGTACCATTTATATCATTACCTAAAACGCAAGCAACAGCAGTAGCAATCCCCCATTTAGCCAAGCAACATCCCATAGTACCTGCTTCGCCACCTACACCACCTTTTTTTTCAAAGAATTCATTTGTAGATCCTTCTACCAAAGCTTTTTCAATAACTAAATCAATTTCATATGTAACACGCCCAAGGCAAATCGCTTTTATCATATCCAGTCACCCTTTACTCTCTATCTATTATAATATAAAAAAATATACTAATCAATTATTTTTTAGGTGTGTTATTTACTGAAAAACCCATTATAGCATCCGTAAAATCAGCTTTATCTATATTTACATCAGTAAAATCACCTAAATTAAAATCTAAACCACAATACTTACCATTACTCATATCCTTTTTATATACTTTTTGTGGATCAATATTAGCATTCGTATAAGATAAATCTATTCCACTTACCTTAACATCTTGAAAAGATATTATACTTAAATCAACATATTTTAATATACCAGGAGCTAAAAATAATGGATTAAATTCATAATGCTCATTAACTTTAACAAATAATAACTCTGCAGGTACAGTAATTATATCATTTGAATTATCATTTATTATTCCCTGTATTTCTGAAATATATTTAGAACATTCAGCAATCATCTTAGAAAAATCTGTTAATGACGATTTTAAAACTTCTTGCTTAGATTCTAATAATTTTCTTTTTTCTTTTCTTTTCTCTTCTAATTCTAAAGCTATCTTTGCTTGTTCATCAGCAGCCTTTTTTTGACTTGCTTTTTCTAATTCATCATTTATTATATCTTGATATTCACGTGTACGACACATCTCTCTAAATTCATTTAGTGTTTTAACTCTATCTATACCTGTCTTTAACTCTATTTTTCTTTTAAATCCAATATCTGAAATATCTATTAAGTCACTACCTTTAATTTAATTGTAACATACTTTATTTAGCAAAAAAATCAAAATATCATAATATAAGTATAATAATCAGTAAGCACATATAAAAAAACATATAAATATTATTCATTAATACAATATAAGTATCAATTTCAAGTGCATATTTCCTGTTTCTATTATTTCACACATTATAATTTATCTGTATTTACAAAGCAAAAAAGAGACATTCATCGTATAAATAAGTATCTCCGTATCATACATATTTCTATTTTGCCTCTAGAAATAAACCTTATCGTTCAAATTGTCATATAAATATTAGGCAAACTTTTTAATACAAATTCATTATATATTCAAAACAAAACAAAATCAACAAAAACACTATAGAAGACTAAGATTCATCATCTTAGTCTAATTACAGAATTTATTACTTACTTTGTTTTTCTTTAATAGCAGCTTGTGCCACCATTCAATTTTGTAGGTCATTTAGTTTATATTTAAAACAAAATCTAAATAGATATTATTTCTCCCCTAATTCATTTAACATTATTTCTTTGATTTTATCTATATCTGTAAAAAATAAATTCCTATCCTCTTTTTTTAAAGCAAGTAAATATTTAAAATTATCTAAAATTTCTTCTTTTAATGTATCAATTACTTTTAGTGGTTTACCATCAACTATATGTGGATGATCTATATATTTTTCTAATGTTGGAAATGCATTTTGTAATAATATAACAGATTTTTCATTAGCTATTTCACTAATCATAATTGATTTACAACTTCCATATTTTTCTACTTTTTTATCAATTAGACTTTGATATTTTGATACTTTACTACTTAGGGGAACAAACCAAAGTATATCATTATCTTTTATAGTAAAGTAAGTTGGTCTACTATGCCCGTTTTCATGATTAATCATAAGTCCTTTATCATTAATCCTATCAAAGAACTCATCCTTTATATGGTAAATATATCCTGTTTGTACTTTCATAGCATCCATCCTTACAAAAATATTTTAACATAAATCAAAAGAAAACTCCATCATATGACAGAGTTTTCAAACATTTTCATCCGGAATAATTTATTACTCGCGCCATCCGGGAGCGATTAACATTTCTCGCCTGGAATAATTTATATCCCGCGCCATCCAAGAGCGGCTAACATTTACTATTGAATTTCTTCAATGTAATAAAAGTATACTATAAACTATAGAAAATGTCAAATAGTATACCATTAATAGTATACGTAATGGCTAATTATTTATTACTCCCATTTTTAATAGCAGCTTGTGCAGCAGCAAGTCTCGCAATAGGAACTCTAAATGGAGAGCAAGAAACATAAGTTAATCCAATATTATGGCAGAATTCAACACTTGATGGATCTCCACCATGTTCACCACATATTCCTAATTTAATATTAGGTCTAGTAGCTCTACCTTTTTCAACTGCCATTTTAACTAATGAACCAACACCAACTTGGTCTAATTTAGCAAATGGATCTTGTTCATAAATCTTATTCTCATAATAAGAACCTAAGAATTTACCAGCATCATCTCTAGAGAAACCAAATGTCATTTGAGTTAAGTCATTTGTTCCAAATGAGAAGAATTCAGCTTCCTTAGCTACTTCATCAGCAGTAAGTGCAGCTCTAGGTATTTCAATCATTGTACCAATATGGTATTCCATATCAGAATTATGTTCTTTCTTAACTATTTCAGCAGTTTCAACAACTACATCCTTAACAAATTTTAATTCTTTAACTTCACCTACAAGTGGAATCATAATTTCAGGAACAATATTATATCCATCTTCTTTAGAAACCTCAATTGCAGCTTCCATTAAAGCTCTAGTTTGCATTCTTGCAATTTCTGGATAAGTAACAGCAAGACGGCATCCTCTATGACCCATCATAGGGTTAAATTCATGCAATTCATCACATTTAGCTTTTACATGTTCAACTGTAACACCCATAGCATCAGCAAGTTGTTTCATTTCAGCATCTGTTTTAGGAATAAATTCATGTAAAGGTGGATCTAAATAACGAACTGTCATTGGAAGACCTTTTAATTCTTTATACATAGCTTTAAAATCGCCTTTTTGATAAGGGATTAATAAATCTAGATATTTTTCACGATCTTCTACAGTTTCAGATAGAATCATCTTACGTAAATTAAATATTCTTTCTTCATCGAAGAACATATGCTCTGTACGGCATAAACCAATACCTTCAGCACCTAATTCAATAGCTTTCTTAGTATCTTTTGGAGTATCAGCATTAGTTCTAACGCCTAAAGTTCTATACTTATCAGCCCAAGCCATTACACGGCCAAATTCACCAGCGATAGTAGCATCAACAGTTTGAATAGCACCATCGTAAATATTACCAGTAGATCCGTCAATTGAAATAACATCGCCTTCATGATAAGTTTTACCAGCTAAAGTAAACTCTTTTTTAGCTTCATTCATTTGAATATCGCCACAACCAGATACACAGCAAGTACCCATTCCACGTGCAACTACTGCAGCATGTGATGTCATACCTCCACGTACAGTTAAAATACCTTGAGCAGCCTTCATACCAGTTATATCTTCTGGTGAAGTTTCAAGACGTACAAGTATAACTTTATCACCTTTACCACCAATACCTTGTTTTTCAGCATCTTCGGCAGTAAATACTATTTTACCACAAGCAGCACCAGGACTTGCTCCTAAAGCTTTTCCAATTGGAGTAGCAGCTTTTAATGCTTTAGTGTCGAATTGAGGATGTAATAAAGTATCTAAGTTTCTAGGATCAATCATCAATACTGCTTCTTCCTCAGTACGCATTCCTTCATCAACTAAATCACAAGCAATCTTCAATGCAGCTTGAGCAGTTCTCTTACCATTTCTAGTTTGAAGCATATATAGTTTACCATGTTCTACAGTAAATTCCATATCTTGCATATCTCTATAATGTTCTTCTAGAGTTTTACAAACATTTTTAAATTCTTTAAATGCTTCAGGGAATTTTTCTTCCATTTCTGAAATATGCATTGGTGTACGAACACCAGCAACAACATCTTCACCTTGAGCATTAGTTAAGAATTCACCAAATAAACCTTTTTCTCCAGTAGCTGGATCACGTGTAAATGCAACACCTGTACCACAATCATCACCCATGTTACCAAATGCCATAGATTGAACATTAACAGCAGTTCCCCAAGAATAAGGAATATCGTTATCTCTTCTATAAACGTTAGCACGTGGATTATCCCATGAACGGAATACAGCCTTAATTGCACCCATTAATTGTTCTTTTGGATCATCAGGGAAATCTGAACCAATCTTTTCTTTATATTCAGCCTTAAATTGGTTAGCTAATTCTTTAAGATCATCAGCATCTAATTCAACGTCTTGTTTAACGCCTTTAGCTTCTTTCATCTTATCAATTAATTCTTCAAAGTATTTCTTGCCTACTTCCATAACAACATCAGAATACATTTGAATAAATCTTCTATAGCAATCCCAAGCCCATCTAGCATTACCAGACTTTTCAGCTAAAACATTTACTACTTCTTCATTTAAACCTAAATTTAAAATAGTATCCATCATACCTGGCATAGA
>DEUO01000149.1:503-756 GCA_002362595.1 Caryophanales bacterium UBA3260 | reverse complement strand
ACCTGGCATAGAAGCTCTGGCACCTGATCTAACAGAAACTAATAAAGGATTCTCCTTGTCTCCGAATTTCTTTCCAGTAATTTCTTCCATTTTACCGATATACTCATTAATTTGAGATTGGATTTCTTCATTAATTTCTCTGCCATCCTCATAATATTGAGTACAAGCTTCAGTAGTGATAGTAAAACCTTGAGGTACTGGTAAACCAATATTAGTCATTTCTGCTAAATTAGCTCCCTTACCACCAAGAAGG
>DEUO01000149.1:0-178 GCA_002362595.1 Caryophanales bacterium UBA3260 | reverse complement strand
CCTTCAGTAAATAAATATACATATTTGTGCACAATGATTTCCTCCTTACATAATTATGTCACGTATCAATTATACCAAATTACATAAAAAACAGATAGCATAACTATCTGTTTTTACAAATTTTTACGTGTTTTTTATTTATAAAAATAAAACTTTACATTTACTTTATAATTATAAT
>DEUO01000085.1:13385-13520 GCA_002362595.1 Caryophanales bacterium UBA3260 | reverse complement strand
GGGTATATCATTTTCATATAAATAACCTAATAAATCTACAGCACCATCTCTAAATTTCATAACTTTTATATCTTTAGTAGCTTCTATTATAGTCTCTTCTCTAAGTTTATATTTTATTAATAAATTAATATGTTT
>DEUO01000085.1:12821-13210 GCA_002362595.1 Caryophanales bacterium UBA3260 | reverse complement strand
TTTTATTAATAAATTAATATGTTTATTCCACCATTCAATCATTAATTTATTTTTAGTATCAAAATCTAAAGTTTCATCTATTTCAATTGGTCTATATTTTTTATATAGTTTTTGTCTTTCTTCTCTATATTCAGGACTTATAAATCCTCCAGAAGATAATATTCCCCAAGAAGACTCACTAGATCCTATAGTTAAAGTTCTATCAAAATCAGTTAGAATATGTATATTATCTTTATTCCAATCTTTTATTTTATTAAATATATTTTTATCATAATTTATCATAAATTATTTTCCTCCAGTAAATATCCTTATTATAGCAAATAATATTATAAATGTCTTAAAAAAGAAAAAACTAAGTATTTCTACTTAGTAATTTACTTATGGGGCGA
>DEUO01000085.1:7999-12549 GCA_002362595.1 Caryophanales bacterium UBA3260 | reverse complement strand
CTTAGTAATTTACTTATGGGGCGATAACAAAGGTTATCTGAAACCCTAAAGTAAAAGTTGATAAACAACTAATCACTACAAACATTATAGCATATCTATTTTAGTTTGTCATAGCAGAAAAATGATTTTTATCAGTTTCTTTGATTTTTCTCATTAAATATTTTGCACTTTTTAATATTTGATCTGGTGTTCGAACAGTTTGATGCGA
Source organism: Caryophanales bacterium UBA3260 (assembly GCA_002362595.1). The sequence goes on along the minus strand of DEUO01000085.1, from coordinate 12,341 downwards.
TAATATATTACATATATCTAATAATGCTGGTATTTGTATATCATCTTGATGAGAACAATTCACATCACCACATAATGCTATTTTAACATTTGTTATATTATCTAAAGTTGGACTAGATTTTTTCACTTTAAATTTCATGAATTGTTCTAATACTTTTCTCATAACATTTGGATAATGATACATTTCACATTCATCTAAATCATCTGCATTATCTTTTTTAGAAAATTCATATATTTCTTTAAAATCATGCATGTATGGAGTTTCATTTGTTTTAGTTTTTACAATATAACTACCTTTTTCATTCTTTTTAATTTCATAAAATCTATATGGAGTTTCATTTCCATTCCCATCTTTTTTATCAGACTTGCCATAACTAATATTACAAAAATCATCCCATACATGGGTAAAAATAAATACTTGTGGATTACTTAGTTCTAATAATTTTTTAATTAATTCTAATACATAGACTTTATTAACGTCATCTACACTAGATATTGGATCATCTATAATAATATATTTTATTTCATCTTTAAAGTTTTGTTGAAGTTTATCGTTAAATAACTCATAATAGAAAAATAATAATGCTAATAAATTATTCTCACCTTCGCTTATATCATTTATGGTTAATGAAATATCATCTTTTCTATGCTTTATTGTATAGTTGTTATTTATTATATCAAGATAAAAATCTATTCCTAATTCTTGTAATAGTCCGTTTATAAAATTAGCAAAATCATTCGTAGTAGATTTACTATTTTTCAATTCATTTATTTCTCTTGTTAATATGCTATTAGAACTAGATACTGATACTATTTCCTTTTCTTTAATTTCTAATTCTTTAAGTTCATCAGCAATGGTTTTACTTTCTGATATTTCTAATGCTATCGAGCCTTTAATTAAAGTATTACTCTTTTCAATCATTTTACTTAATTCTTTTTCTTTTTCGTGTTTAGAATTACTAATTTCTAATTGATTATCATTAACATTACTCATAATATGTTTTAATGTTGCTGAATCAAATGGTTCATTTTTTTCAAAGTTATCAAGTTTTGTCTTAATCTTTTCATTTATAGATATTAATTGTTGCTGATTATCGCATAAAGCATCATAGTATTTATGTATTGAATCATTAACTAAATTACTCATTAAATCTTCATTATTTTTTAAATCTAGTTCTATAATTGATTTTATTTTAATATGTAATCCATTAAGTGTAATTAAATCTTTTTGTTTCTTATCATTTAAATAATTATTGATTGTTTCTTCAATTTCGTTTATTTCAATACTGCTCCCACAAAATTTACATTTTTTTGAATTATCGTGTTTATGAATAGTTAATCCTTGTTCTAGCCAAGATAATACTTCAGCTGATGGTATTTCATTCTTTTCATAGTTTTTATTCATAATTGATGATATTGTATCGATTTCATCATTCGTTAAAGTTTGTATTGTTAATAAATCAATACCTTGAAGAGTATTTAATTCCTTTTCGTAGCTAGAAGAATCTTTTACATTTTTCAAATCATCTTTTGATTTAACAACTTTTAGTGCTGCCTCTAAATCTTTTTCGTATGAGGAAACTAATTGTTTTACACTTTCGGATGTTCTTTTCTTTATTGAAGAATTTCCTTTTTTTGAATCAAAAATTCTATTAACCTCATTTTTAATATTTTGTTCTACTTGTTCTTTTCCTTTTTGTATAGGTGAAATATCTTTATAATTCTTCATTTTTTCTTCGATTGCTTTTTCTATATCAACATTTTCTTTACCAAAATTTGCAACAATACCTTTTAAATCAACATTATTTTCTAATAATAAATTATCTTTAATAAAATCCTTATTAAAAAAGCGAAAATTATCATCTGTTATATCAGGATTTTTCTTTATTTCATCTATAATTCCTTTTGATAAAGCTGTTTTTCCTTTACCATTATATCCAAAAAATAGATTTTTTTGTTTAAATTGTTCTTCTTGATTTGGTCCAGTATAATTCTTAAATGATTTAAAAGTATAATCATTAACTATTTGTATCATAAACATCCTCCTAACAAAAAAGTATCATTCTATTGAATGATACGAAATCTATCTTAATTATACCATAATTACAAAAATTTGAATAGTTTTATTTTATTTCATCAAATAATTGTCTTATATCTATTTCTAAAGCATCAGCAAATTTTCCTATTGTTTCTAGTAATGGTGTTTTATCTATTGATAAACACTCCAAATCTCTAACATAGCCATGAGTAAGTCCAGTTAAATCTGCAAGTTCTTGAAGTGTGTACTTTCTCATTAAGCGATATTTCTTTATATTTTTTCTAACAATTAAAGATAATTGTTCTTTAGAATATCTGCTAGTCAAAGTACCTCACTTCCTCTCTTGTAAAATTATTTCATAAAATGTTTGAAAAAATATGTCGTCTGCGTGAAGTTTTTATGATATAATTAAAATTGAAAGGAGATAAGGTTTATATGAAGACTAAAAAATGTAAACATTGCCAAGAAGAAATTGCAAAAAGTGCAAAGAGATGTCCTAAATGTGGTGGAAAATTAGGAATGCCAGGTTGGGCTAAAGCTTTAATTATAGTTGTAATTATATTTGGTTGTATCGTTGGATATGTTAATGGTTGTTCAAATGCAGTAAATGATGCTGTTGAAGATACTAAAAACTCTTATAAAGATATAAATGGAAAAACTTCATTTAAAGTAAATGAAACTTTCCAAAACAAATATGAAAAAATAACTATGACTGAAGTAAATACTAATGTCACTGATTATAGCGAATATCTAGGACCGAAAGATGGCAATAAAATCATTGCATTAAAATTTGAAGTTGAAAACATTAATGAAGAGAATGATGAATTATATGTTAGTAGTATGAGTTTTAATGCCTATGCTGATGGTGAAGCTGTTGATTCATATATGTATGGAAGTGATAAATATAAAGACTTATCAGCAACGCTTGGAAAAGGAAAGAAAGCTGTAGGTTATGTATTATATGAAGTTCCTAAAAATGCTCAAAAGATAACTGTTGAGTATAATGCAGATTTCTGGACTGATGGTAATGCTATCGAATTTGTAGTTCAATAGAAGTAAAAAAACTGGCTAATTTATAGTCAGTTTTATATTGAATAAATAAAGCAAAAGGAAGAGATAAACTCTTCCTTTTGAAATACTTCTACCAAGTGTATAAATACACCTGCAACAATCTAAAGTACTTTAATTATACCATTTTAACTGATTAAGTCAACACTTTTTCACGATTTTCTTTAGATTTATAAGTAGTATTATGTTTTAAAATAGTTCTATTTGTTTCTTTTATTTCTTCAAAAGCATAATACTTCTTTATTATTTTTAAAATAGCGTCATTATCTTTTTTAGTAATGGTTGCTATTTTGTTATTTATATAATATGGTTCTCTAATTCTATTAGAACTTATATTGATTAAATTTTCTAATCTTGCAGTTCCTAGTTTTTCATCTAATAAATCATAATGAAAATAATAATTATCGTCTTTATGTTTTGACGTAAGTGGTATAGCAGTCCACATTTTTTTATTTGATGCACTTCTCCATAATATTGCCGGTCTTAATTTTCTTAACTCACTACCAATATTATACCCCAAATCTACCCAATATATAGCTCCAACTTTTAAACTAGTAATATCACCATCTTTTTTATTTATTAATTCTAGTTTATCTTTACACCACTTATTATATGATATGCCATCTGGATCATTATTTGTATTATCTTTAACATAGTTTAAAAAAGTAATTTTAGATTTTAATAAAATATCATCAAATTCTTTATGAGTTATTTTAATTGGTTTACCTTTAATATAAACACATCTTTTTATATTAGAACGATTATAATCTGTTATTTCATCTAATACTACATATTTATTTATGGATTTTAATAAAATTCCATTTTCTTTTTCTTCATTATAAACAGGTACTCCAACATAATGGTTTTGTGATATATCATAAAGAATCAAAATCCATTGTTTATTATCATTTAAATTAAATTCATATATTTGCTTCCAATTTATCGTAAGCATATTATCACCAACTTTCTTTTAATTATCTTTCTAGTTCATCATCTTTTGATTTTTTAGTTTCATAAAATTCTTCAGCATACTCATCCATTTCATCATTAATATATTTTGCTGCTTTATCAATTTCTTTTTTATTAAATAAATTAAAACCTTTAAATCTATTTTCTTCTTTTATTTTAACTTCAAGATCATATTGTTGTTTAAAAAAATTAAGGTTTATATTGTTGTAATTAAATAATCTATCAATTAATTCTTGGACAAATTCAGGTAATTTTTTGATTATTTTAT
>DEUO01000085.1:7485-7751 GCA_002362595.1 Caryophanales bacterium UBA3260 | reverse complement strand
AGATAAATACGATTTAAATGATAAATAAGATAATCAGTTTTTTCCTTTAAATCGTTGTATCTTGTTTCAGTTTGATAGTTAATACTCTTTAAATGTTCATTTTCTTCTTTTAATTTTTTATTTTCATCTAATAGTTGATTTTTAGATTTGATAACAATTTTATTATTAAGTTTTTTCTTTTTATCAATTTCATCATTTATATCGTATTTATCTTTGTTAAGTTTAGTTATTTGTTTATTGATAGATTCTTTATTATCTTCTAAATC
>DEUO01000085.1:0-7233 GCA_002362595.1 Caryophanales bacterium UBA3260 | reverse complement strand
GATTCTTTATTATCTTCTAAATCAGATACTTCATTTTGAAGATTAGATATTTCTTGTTTAAGACCTTTGACTCTTTCGTTAAAGAGTTTTCTTTCGTATGATGTAATATCTCTATTTTTACCTTTTTGTTTTTCTTTTAATTTAGAATTCATACCATAAGCAATATTAAATTCATCAATACATCTTTCTCTCATTTTATCTTGAATAACTACTAATGATTCTTTTGTGAAAATAGAAGTTTTACCAACTTGTCTTGATAAACCTGTTTTACAATTTTCTTTTACTGGAACTCCAACTATATGCATATGAGGAGAATGCTCATCAAAATGTATAGTAGCATTTGCTATATAAAAGTCTGGAACTATTTCTTTTAAATCTTCAAGTTGTTGTTCAAAAACTCCAGTCATTTGATATTTATATTCTAAACTTTTCTCATCCCAATATTCCATATTTCCAAGTTCAATAACAATCTCACAAGCAAGATCATGTTTTGTATCATTACTAATCTTATTAAAGTAATTATCTATTTTTCTATCATCTCTTGTTTGTTTATTATTGTATTCTAATCTTGCTTCATCAAATAAATCCAAATATAATTCTCTAACATCTTTAACAATATCATTAGAACCTTTAATTATTTTAATAAGTTCTTGATTATTATCATATTGTCTTAAGTTATGATGATTAACTTTTCCTAATTGCTTAACATTTTGAATAGCATTATTATTCTTTGATGTAGTACCTGATGGAGTATTTTTTGCTTCTTGCCTTGCTTTAATAGATTTGTTTTTATCATTACCTAAATGTAGCGAATAAGATAATTCCATATAGATTACACCTCCTTATCTTATGAATATTGAAAATGGCACGAAAGTGGCTTTGTCATTATTCATAACTTCCTATATATCTTGTCAAAAACAAGATATGGAAGCTAAGGTTTACCACCTTAGAAACCGTTTACTTTATTTCGTAATAACTATAAACTTCGTAAATAGTTAAAACTACATAAAGTATTAATTTTTAAATTGCTATCGCCACTTTCATTTACTTCGTAAACAAAACGTGCCACGCATTTTAAAAATCTTCTTCGGTAACATTATCAGGTATTGTTTCAAATACATCTCTAATGTTTACCTTTATATCATTTGGGTTATTCTTTGTAGCAAACATTCCCATTGATAACCAATTCTTATCTCCATTACTATTATCTTGTAATGGGAATATTCTTATAGGAACTTCATTTATTTGAAGTGGACCTATATCTAATTTTTCAGTTTCTTTATAATAAGTTCCTTTATATAAATTAACTTCATAATATTCATTTAATCTATATAAGTGTTGCATTACATCTTTAATAGGTAAGAATTCACTATATCTTATATTAGTATCTACGCAAACACCATTTATATCGTGTATAAGCGGTCTTTTCTTATCAATATAACCTTTCTTATATAAATCTTCGAAATCGTTGTAAAACGTGCTTCTAAAGTTAATTTTCTTAACTTGATATTTATTATGTTTAAATTCTAATTCTATATCATCGATATATCTCATAACTATATCTGCTTTAGTATCTCTATCTAGTAAATCCCAGTTTTCATTAAAAGCATAATAAGATATTGGCAATTTAACTTTATTGATAAAATCCATATCTCTTTTTAGTAATATATCTTCAGTAGTAAAGTTTAATTGTTCTGCTTGTGAATTTTCTAATAGTTTAGAATTAACAAATTCTATTTGACTATCTATAGTTATAGATTCCTGTTTATATTCTTCTTCAGTAAATACTGAATCAATGTATGCTTTTCTAATTCTTTCTTTTTTATTATTTAAACTTTTGAGTTCTTTTTCATATTGTTCCTTTGGATCATTTAGTTTAGATTTTAATACTGGTAAAAAGAATTCATTAACCACATTATCGTATTCTAATATATCAGCTAGTAATGTTTTAACAGAATCTTCAATAGTATCTTCTTTTATATTATTTTTACAATCTTCACATCTATAATAGAAATACCATTTATCTGATTTTAATTTATGACTAGCACCACCAGCAAGTATTCTTCCACATTTAGGGCATTTTAATTTTTGTAAGAAGATATAAGTTTGAGTTCTCATATAACTCTTTTGATTTTTCTTCTTTTGAACTTGGCAATTTTCCCATAGTTCTTTTGATATAATAGGTTCAACTACATTTTCATAATAAACAGGTTTATTAAATGTTTTACCAGATACAAAATCACCTTTATAAATTTCATTTGAAATAATCCGAAGTATTCCTGTATCTCGCCAATTTGTTTTTCCTAATACTTCTTCTTGATTAAAGATAGTAGCAATATTAGAATAACTTTTTCCTTCAAAATATAAATCATATATTCTTTTAACTATATCTTTTGTTAATGGATCAATTACTAACTTTTTACCATCTCTTTTATAACCTAATGGATTTTTTCCTGGAATGTGTCCTTCTTTTATTGCTCCAGCTAAACCAAATTTAGTTCTTTCACTTGTCCTTTCTATTTCATTTTGTGAAACAGTTGTTAAAAGTCTAGCAACCATTTTACCGCTTGAATTAGTTGTATTTATTTCTTCATTAGCACAATCTAAATATGCATCATTTTCTTCAAGAAACTTCATTATATATTCCATGTCATACACTGAACGAGTTAATCTATCTAATTTTAATACTACAATAGTATTACATTTCTTTTCTCTAATATCTTGTAATAATTCTTCAAATGCAGGTCTATTCATGTCTTTAGCACTTATTCCTGCATCTTTATATAACTTATATATCTTATAACCTTTATACTCACACATTGCTCTTAGTCGTTTTTCTTGTTCTGGCAAACTAAATCCCTCACGAGCTTGATCTTCTGTACTAACTCTTATGTATAATCCCGCAACTTTCCTTTCATTATTCATATACTTCAACTCCTTTTACTAAAAAAGAGGAGACAATAGTATTTAATAAAGTCTAAATACTACTGACTCCTCAATTAATTCAATATTATAAATTTTCAATAAATAGTGTCTATTCTTCATAGCTGTACCTCCATTTCTAGAGCATACCTCTTTCATTGGTTATTTATAATATCACTTTTTTATGATTTGTCAATTCTCTGATTAGGGAATAAATAGTATTTAGATAGTTTTTAAATAATCTTCTAGTTCTGATAATTTAATCCTATTAGATAAATTTTCAATAAATATTTCATTAGAATAATTAAATGCTAGAAATGTAGTATTATTAATAATTATTCTATGTGGCTCAATATAAATTAAATTAGTTCTATCAATTTTTCTAATACTACCATTAATAATAGTAGGTTTATTATTAGTAAAATCACATATAAACTCAATTTTCTTTTTTAATGATTCTTCTAATGAAAGTTCTTCTTTAATAATATTTACCATTGTTCCCATCCTTCCTTTTTAAAGTAGATAGTTTTTATTAACACAAAAAAACTAACCCAAATTTGGATTAGTTATTTATCTTATCTCGAAAAGTTCGAGCAGATTTCACAATGGGGCGAAATGTGGGAATCGAACCCACGCGTGCCAGAGCCACAATCTGGTGTGTTAACCACTTCACCAATTTCGCCATACGCATAAATAGAATAACAAATAATTGAACAAAATGCAAGTATATATTATAATTAAAAATAGGGAAGTGATAATAATGAATCTTTTATTGAGTTATATTTTAGTAAAACAAACCTTCTGGGACCAATTAATGGATGAATTTAAAGATATTGGTAAAGCAATTAGTGACTTCTTCCTTATGATAAAAGAAGTTACATATGATGTAATAGCAGGTAAAGTAGGTAGTGATATTGTTAATTTATTTCTAATTGCTATAGGAGTAATTGCTATAATAATGGTTTGTTTAGCTATTATAAACAGATAAAAAGAGCTTATACAGCTCTTTTATTTCGCCCTTTAATAAGTTTTAAGTCATCTTCTTCTATTCCAAAAGCAACAGAACCAAAATCATGATCAGCATCAATTGCTGTAACAATTAACTGCGTACCAATCTTAATTCTTTTCTTAGATTTCTTACCAACAAAAGCAAATGCTCTATCATTAAATCTAAATGAATCGCCTTTTATATTCTCAGTAAGAATCTTGCCATCAATACCATCGATTGTTTTAACAAAAATAACTCTTGGACTAATAAATGTTACATGACATTCAAACTTTTCTCCTAAATGACTTAATACATATTTAACCATTTCATACTCATTAGCTTCTTGTTCCGCATTATCAGCATTTCTTTCTGTTCTAGAAATATGATAACAGAAACTTTCCATTTCTTCAGTAAATTTATCAAAATCCTTAATATAACCCATATTATCTCTTTGAATACGTAAATTATAATGACCTCTTAAATCTGCTGCACGTCTAATAGGACTAGTCCAATGACCATATGTATTTAATCCTAATCCAAAATGACCTATTTCATTAATATCATATCTTGCACGTTTCATAGAACGTAATAATATATTAGCTGCAATTACACGTTCATCTTCACTTTCTATTTGCTTAAGAACTTGTTGTAATACTTTACCATTTACTATTTCTTGACAAGACTTTACTTTAATTCCACTTTTCTCTAATAAATCAAAAGCTTCTTCAACTTTATCTTCATCTGGCTTTTCATGAACACGTAGTGGAGTAGGAATAACCATATAAGTTGCATAACATTCTCCAGCAAGTAACATTAAGTTTTCAATAATCTTTTCTGCTGTCCTTTGTTGTCTTTGTTTAAAACTTAATGGTTTACCTTCTTCATCTCTAACAATCTCTAAATCATTAGTTCCAAAATTAATATATCCACGACGTTCTTTAATACGTTCTAATTTATCAGATAAATCTTTCATTAATACTAAATTATCGTAGAACTCTTCATATCCTTCAGGAACATTACCTTCTTCAAATATTTCATTTACAGCTTCATAAGTCATAGCTTTTCTTGAATTAATTAAAGTATCAACAAAATCATAACTAATTATTTGACCTTTAGGAGTAACTTCCATAATACAACTAAAAGCTAATCTATCAACACCTTCATTTAATGAACATATACCATTAGACAATTTATGAGGTATCATTGGAATAACAGTATCTATCATATATACACTAGTACCACGTCTTAATGCTTCATCCCATAATTTCATCCCTGGATGAACATAATGAGAAACATCAGCAATATGTACTCCAACTCTATAATTACCATTATCTAATACTTCAATACTAATAGCATCATCTCTATCTTTAGTAGAAGCACCATCAATTGAATATATTAATTTATCAGTTAAATCTAATCTACCAACCTTTTCTTCAGGTAAAACCTCTGTAGGTATTCTATCAGCTTCATCTAACGCTTCTTTAGAAAAATCTACTACTATATCATTTTGAATAGCTATAACTTGTAAATCAGCATCAGGATCATCTTTATGTCCTATATTCTTTATAAATCCAGCATAATAACATTCATCATTAGTTAATTCATCTATCTTAACTAATATTCTATCTCCTTCTACCAAAGGTTTCATACTATAATTATTAATCTTTATAGGATGTGCCAAAGTAGCATTAAATGGTCTTAAATAATATTCACCATTATTATTCTTGCTTACTTCAACAACCACTAATCCATCTTTTCTCTTTATAATTCTTTCTACTTTACTAATTACTTTACCATCTTTAATTTTACCAGTAGGTTTAATAAGTACTATATCACCATCTAATGCATCGCATAAATCCTCTGTATTAATTAAATAGGTTATACCTTCAGTATCTTCAACTAAACCTTCATTAAATTTATTAATCTTTATCTTACCTTGAACAAAGCCACAATTCTTATCTAAAACTTTATATAATCCCCCGTTAGTCATTACAATATCTCCATTTTCTTCTAGTTCTTTAATTGCTTTTTCAAATATCATCTTTTTTAAAGACATATCTTTAACATCTCTTAATACATTTCTATATATTTCATTATAACTATAACTCTTAGTTACATTTCTATTTATATATAATAGTATTAAATCTTTTACTTGCTCAGTACTTAAAACATTTATTTCCGTTACTTCTACTTCACTAGTATATTCTATATCATCTGTAACAGAAATAACACTTTCTTCTTTAACATCTTCTAAACCAAGTTTTCTTATAACATGTGCAAATATCTTTTTATCCTTAGGAACATCTACTTTTACTAAAAGCTTATCCCCTTCTTGATAATTTTCTAACTCTTCATCATCAATAATCAAAGTATAGTAAAATACCTTATTATCAGCTTTTATTTGTTTTTTTCCGTTTCTAATAACAACAGTAGCGGACATTAAACCATCGCTGCGCCTAACAACTTTATTTATTTTTGCTACTATTTGTTCACCACGAAGTTTATTGCTCGGGACAATTACTACCAAGTCTTCGTTAAGTACACCGGCCAAATCAAAACTATTAATAAAATATGTACCATCTTCTCCATAGACAATTCCATTATTGTTTTCATCAAAATATACAATTCCTTGTATATAACCTTTATCTTTAGGAAAAGCTCTATAAAGTCCATTTACCACATAAACTAGACCCTTTTCTTCTAAAGCTTCTAAGCATTTACTAACTTGTTCTCTTGTGCAAAGGCTTTCTACATCAACAACTTCTAAAGTCTTATCATCAACTCTTTTAACTTTAGCTATTACGAATTCTTCACTCTTTAATTTTTCTTTAATATCTTCACTAGCTATTACCAAATCATCAATTTTTTTAGCAATAGAATTTAAGACAATATCTTTTCCTTTATTAACAGATAAAGCTAAATAGTCATTGTCTCTTTCGCTTAAAGCAATGCGGCTTACCTCCTTAATTACTTCAGCAATATTCATTGTTTTACCAGCTAAGCCAGGCTTATTTAAAGCCATAAGTACACTTGTTTCTAATCTATTCATATAACATTCACCATCCCACTAATAATAAAATATCATATGATTAATTTAATGTAAATTTCAAAAATAAAATTTAACTATAATAATTTTTTATACTATCTTTTCTCTTTAACTATATTCTTCTTTTCTCTCTTATGATAAAATTAAAAAGGTGGTAATAATGAGCAATAAAATAATAATAACATCTCACACTAATAAAATAAATTTATTAAAAAAAATAAATACATCTCTTAATAATATTAAAATTTATACTCTTGAAGAATATAGTTAAAGAGAA
>DEUO01000036.1:14957-15810 GCA_002362595.1 Caryophanales bacterium UBA3260 | reverse complement strand
AATAAGTTCTCCTAGTTTTAGAATCTTTTCTTCCATTATAATGTCATCTTTATTTCTCAATAAAAAATTTTTATCTTTTGGATTAAAATATTTTTTTAATGATTCTAATTCCTGATTAGTTTCTTTTAATAATGGTGTAAATATCTTTTCTTTTTCAATATAATGTAATATTTCATTCTTAAAGAAGTTTAATTCTTCTTGAGTTAACTCACCATTATGTCTATATTGTATTTTTCCATAAGATAAATAATTAGGACATTTTTCTGCAAAAGATAAGTGAAAATGTAGATTATCAGTGTTAGTATGAAGCGAAAATTGGTAGCTCATCTTTTTCATATCCTGAAAACCACATTTTTTTAAAAACTGTGGAACAATATCTTTTGCCATAACTTTTTCTAATTCTTTAATATCTACATTTTCTTCTAGATAGTTTTCTGGAAAAGATATAACTAATTTATAAATATTTGAATTTTCTATATATTTGGTGTAATCTACTTTTCTTTTTTCAATTTCACTTTTAGTAGCATAATCACCATTTTCAAATATGATGTTCATTTCTTTATCTTTTCCTATTTTTCCACTAAAGTAATCTAACATGAAAAATGCTTTCTTTTTATTATCAGAATAATAATCAAACATATTCATAGTAGAATTATACACTTTCTGTTTTGAATCATATATAAAATTAAGATTCTTATAACTAGGTGTATATTTATTCATTATTACAACTTTAGGGCTAGTCATTAAATTTATCCCTATATTTTTCTAACTTATATTTTTGCAGAGCTTTATTATTTTTGGGATTAGATAATTTTTCAATCTCCATATCAGAATAAAATTGTTCTAAAAAATC
>DEUO01000036.1:0-14726 GCA_002362595.1 Caryophanales bacterium UBA3260 | reverse complement strand
AGAATAAAATTGTTCTAAAAAATCTCTTATATAAATTTGTTTGGAAAAGATATTTTCTAAAAGTGAATTATTTAAATCTAACTTTTTATTAGTATCTTTTGTATCAAGACCCGTTTCTATTAATTTTCTAATTCCTTGAGAATAATTTAAATTATTATTTTTACAATATTCTCTTACTTTTTGATCTATTTCATCAGTTAAAGATATATGAGGACTAACCATAAGAACCTCCTATATTTCTCTACCCATATTTAGGGTATTCTTTTTAATTGCATTAGTAATTAAATTATCATACTCATCAGAGTTTTCAATATCGTAAGATATTTCTCTTAATTCTTCTAATTCAAATTCATAACCGATATTCTTAGCTGTATCTAATATTTGCTTTTCTAAAGGTGTCATTAAATTATCATAATAGAACACTATATCAAATTCATCTCTAGTATCATCATAATCAAATTGAGCAACATTTTCATTTTCATAAATTGCATCTTTGATTCCAGAAATATGACTTTTGATATAATCACGAGTTGCATCATCATAGTCATCTAAAAAATCATTTAGACTAATAATATAATTAAAACTTGTTGTTCTATCCATACCATAATTAATAATATCATTTGCTATCAGCTTGTTTATACTTAATTTGCCCATAAGTTTTTTCCTCCTCTAATAATTTATAAATTCCTATTTCTAATAATTGAGTTGCCATTTTGTTCATACTCAATCCTCTTTCTTTAGCTAACATCTTTATTCGATCTTTAAGTCTTAAATTTATGTATAGCTTTAACTCATGCATCTTATCTTCCTCCTTTATTACATGGATTGTTATGGTTTAATCCCAACCATTATTAAGACATTTTTGAATACAAAAATATCAAGAGCATAAGAGATTTTCCCCACAACTTAATAAAATCCATATTCTATGGAGTTTTGTTGTAGGGAAAAACTTATTTTGCACTTGCAAAATTAAACCATTGTTATGGTTGGGATTAATTACTTTATCTTTATATTTTAAAGTCTTTTTAATGGTTGGGATTATGGTTGTAATGGATAGCCATTATTTGGATTATAAAATTCATTATGGATATAACCATTATTTAAATCTGGTTTATATATTGTATTTTTATCTGAAAAATCTATCAAGCTCATACCATCTACATTATTGCCGTCATACATAACTTGATAATGTAAGTGAGGTCCTGTTGAATAACCTGTAGTTCCAACTCCTGCAAGTTCATCTCCAGCTCTTACTTGTTCTCCTTCTTTTACTTTAGCTGAACTTGGATACAAATGTGCATACCATACTGTATAAGTTACTTCATCATCTATTTCACATTTAATTTTAATTTGATTACCCCCACCTGCTGATGTGTTTGTAACATTTTCTTTTTGAGTGAAACTAACCTCAGTTACTATTCCATCACATGTAGCATAAACTGGTGTTTGATTACCAGTTGCTAAATCCCAAGCAGTATGCACATCAGATTCTCCAAATACAATTCTTTCTTCCATAAAAAAAGATGTAACTGTTGCTTTAGAAAAATCAATAGGGGAAACAAACGGTTTATTTTGTTCTTCATCAATTTGACTTTCTGTATTTAAACTTTTACATCCATCATAATTTTTATACTTTGATAATTCACACACATCACTAATTGCCATCATTTTATTAGTATCTTTATCTATATTATCTACATAAATATCATAAAATGATAACTGATCATTTTCTAAATAAAAATATAAAATTCTGTTTAATGGAACATAGCCGTATCCATTTTTTAAAGCTTTATTTAAAGTAGATTTATATTGATCTGCATAATCCATATTATTCTCAACATAATTATCAGTAATATTTGCTCCGAAAAAATCTAATAACATTAAGCAAGGAATAATTATTATAAGAGCCATAGTTACCATTCCTATACTACTTCCCATGACTAACTTCATTATTTTACTTTTTTTCTTTTTCTTCATCTATCTACCTCCATAAAAAAAGACCAACTATGGTCTAGCAAATATAATTTAAAAATTAACATTTTTGTTTTCGTGATTTTGAAACTTTTAATATAATTTCGTCTTTTTCCTTTAAATATAACATACCATTTTTTCTAAATGTTTCTACTGCTTCCATCAAAAAATCTGTTTTTAAAACTGTTACATCAGCAATTTTCATAAAACAAGCTGTATATTTCTTATTATCGTCTGAAGTTAATAAGGATATGCTATTGTTTGGACCAGATAATAATTCTATGCTTCCTTTAATTGATACAGCTTTCCTTTTTGATTTATTGTCCGTTTCTATTAACGCTCTATGAAAAATAGAAAACATACATAACAGTAATTCTTTTGCAATAATTGGTGTTATCTTAATATCAAATTGCGAAGAAATATGATTACATTCTTCTTCCCATCTAATATATTCTAGTCCACTATAACCTCCTATTTTATTATCAACAGTCTTACTAAATAATACTGGGTTACCATTTATATCAGTTTTTACACTTATAATATTCCCTTTATCATCCAAATTGTAACAATTAAGTTCAGCATCATACATACAATCATATATGATTCCTTGATTTCTTTTTCTATGGGCTGTTCCGTCTGCAAAATCATGAAAAATTGGGTTTTTATTCATATCAATATGTTCTCTAATAAGTACTAAAAATCCAACAATGTCATACTCATCAAATTTTCTATTTTCAATTAAATATTTGTAATGTTTTAAATCACTTTTTTCTTTTTCGTTCATATGAATCAGCTCCTAGTGAATATTATATCATAAATGACAGATAGAACTATTTTTCCCCCATCATTTCTCTTTCAAGTTCTGTAGCTCTTATCCAAATTCTAAGTCTATTTTTGGAATCTATATTAAGTAAAAACTCTCCTCTTCTTGCAGACATTAAGAAATTCTTTTGAGTATCAGTAAGTGGATTTTGCTTAAATAATTCTAGATAAGCTAGTAAATCATCTTCTTTAAGCATACCTATCATTTGATATTGACAGTTATTAAATATAGCTGTTGCATGTCTTAAAATTGATTGACTTCCAACAAAATCTTTTACTGATTGAGTTGCAACAACTAATGATCCAGAATATTTTCTAATTCTTCTTGCAAGTTGACCGAAGTTCCTTAAAACTTCAAAATTATTTTCATCTATGAATAAGTGAAACTCATCAGCAATTATCATTACATGTTTTCTATCTTCTACCTTCACTTTATCATTGAGAATTTTATTTGAAACAATACTATTATTCAAATAAGTAAGAAGATTTAAAGTTTGTGTATTAATAAGTCTTTGATTCCCACTATAAAGAAGTTCTTGAAGGTTAAAAGCAATCAAGTCATTTTCTAAATTGATTGTTGTATATCCATCAAAAAGATATGAATCTGTTCCTGTTAAGAATCTAGAAAGCAAAATATCTAATTGTTCAATTATCTTTTCTTTTTCTTTACTTTTTATATCTTTCTTATATTCTGGTAAAAATTCATACAATTCACTAAATATAGGATAATCTTCTGGTTTCATATTTTGAAGTGTATTAATAGATGTATTTTTAAAAATGCCTTTCTTGTTATACAATTTTTCCACTATTGCTAATAACATAACTAACTCTTTTTCATTTATACTTTCAAATGCTGTTTTAAAGAAAGCTTCTAAAAATCCTAGATGTTTTGCAAGTGGACAATCAGTTTCTTTAGTATCATGATTTTCATCATCTGATGGAATAAATCTAATTTGTAATGGATTAATAATTCCTCCAGTTTTAGAATAAAGATCTATATATTCTCCATGATTTGCTTCTACTATTCTTTTATACTCATTTTCAGCATCAAAAATAAATATTTTAGTACCTCTACCATACTCATTTACAATCATTTTCTTCATAGTGTAAGATTTACCTCCCCCTGTAGAAGATATAATTGCCATATTATGTGATGTACGAGAATTAGTTAAAATAAATGGGTCATAGAATATCGGTAAAGATGTATGAATATCAACACCAAACATATACCCATTCGAATCATTAAAATATGTTTTAGTGAATGGAAAACCAGCACTTAATGTAAGTGTAGGAAGATAAAAACTATAATCTTCAAAAGTCTTAGTAGATATATCATAACTTTGCCATGCTTCCATCTGTCTTAATCTAGGAACATCGAGTTTAATTTGATATGAATCAGCTATTCTTTTTAAATCTCTTATTACTTCTTCCCTGTGTTTCCTATCTCCCTCAACAATTAAGATTAAAGAAATTTCTTTAATCTTCTCATCACCGTTTTTTATATCTTGCATTAAAGCTTGAAAGTTTTCTTTTTGAGTATCAAGTTCTGTAGCATCACTTAATTTCTTTGTAGTATTTCTATCAGTTAATAAAAATTGATATTGTGAATTTACCCATCTTATCAACTCTTCCTGTGTTATACATTCCTGGATGCTAATAGAAGCTCTAACATCTGGATAATTAAATATGTCCTCAAAAAATAATTCTGACACAAATGGTGGAACATTTTTAACAGTTAATAACTGTAACTCTTTCTCATCAAATTTTAATTTATCCACTTTTTCAGATATATTCATAGGACATACCAAACTAGGTAAATCACTCCATACTAATTCATCTAAGGAATTAGATGTTAGATAAAGATTTGATAAAAATTTGTAAATTTCTAATTTATTGGTAATACCTTCAATATATATTCTAGGAACAATATTTAAAGTAATATCCTCAAGTTCATCTAATTGTTTATTAAGCAATGCTATATCTTTAGCAATTAGCACCCAATAATAAATACTCGAAACAGTAAAATTCTTTTCTTCTAGATCATCTATCAGATTTCTAGATTCTTCTAATAAGATTCTTTTATTATCATCATTTGCAAACTTTTCTATTTTTCTTTCTAAATTAACCTTATTAGCATTTAAATTTAGTTTTTCATTTAACTTATAACACTTCATATTCAAATTAGGTATTTGATATAAAGATTTTAACATTGAAAAAAATAAATTCTTTTCGTGATTACTTGTTAAAGATAAATCTATTGCTTTAACCTCAATAATAGTAGCAACTTCCCCAGACTTCAGATATATTAATCCATCTTCTCCTATTTCTTTAACATTAGTTATTGCTTTAGAATTTTTAATTCTTTTTTTCATTTGTCCTTTAGATGAAAACTTTCTATTGTTTTTAGAATCTAATTTTTTCATTTTCTTTAGATTTTTTTCATCTTTAGTTTGTCTTTCCAATCAACATCATCTCCAATCTTTGAGTAGGAATATTCCCTACATCTAAATAAATATCTAAACAATAGAGCTACCACTTTATACATTCGATTCTTTTTTGATACCTTAACGGGTAACATTAAAAAGACACATACTGTTAGATATACTAACGATTGTATCTTCAAATTAGTAAAAGAAAATATAAGTAGAAAAGAAAATAACATAGGTAAGCCTATGTATAAATCATTCATTTCAATATATTTTCCTAGTGTTTTCTTAATACTTGAAACCGTAATATACATTATTCATCTCTCCCTCTATATCTTCTTCTATACATACTTCTTGTTGGTATAACACTATTAACTGCTTGAGCCATTGAATTAGCACCTGCATTCATCATTCCCGATCCAAATCTAGAAAGTTTACTAGAAGTTGGTTTTCCATCTTTACCCATTGGATGACTTCTGACACAAGATGATGCTTGAAGATAATCTCCAACCATTTTTAGATTACTACCCATTCCACTACTTTCATAATTGCCACCCATTTTAGAACCAAAAGATGATACTGCCTGTCCTACTTTTCCTAAAGCCGAATTTCCAACACTTCCTGCCTTTGATGTTCCTTTAGCAATTGCTCCAGCTCCCATCAATCCTGCTCCTACAGTTGCAAGACCTCCTGTTGTTGCTATAGCACCCATACTATGACCAAATCCCATCATTGCCATAAGTTGTTCTCTTCCAGAATTTGCTGATACATTGCCACCAATAAATCTATTTACTACTTGTGATCCAGTAAGTAAGAATGAACCACAACCAATATACATAATAGATTTAATGATTATGTCTTTAAATGAATTAGTAAAAAATGTTGTTTCATTTATTTGCCCCATTACTATTGCTGTAAGAGAAATAATAAGCATTATTACTGCACCCTGTAGCATTAATGATACCAATTGTTGCACTACTGCACTTCTTCTTTCTTTATTTCCTACAGATGTAGCAAAAATAATAGGACTAATCACGAATAAGAATAAAAATTCTATTTGCCTTCTAGCTAACATCATTCCACAAAAGAATAATGAGTATAAGAAGAATCCACCAACAATTACTGCTAGAATCCAATCTATTTCATATTTATAATCTTTCTCATCTGGTAAAATCCATCTTGAAGATGTTACATATTTATCATTGTACATTTTCTTCCCATTAAAATTTCCATTAGATATATTTTTAGCAATATCTTCTTTTTGAAATTCATCTGAATCTTTATAACCATCTGAATAATCAATAAACATAGTAAGCATTGAATCAGATAATGTTACATTATTACTTGTAAAAATATTAGAAGTAAATCCTGCAAGTTTTATAGAAAAAGTTGATGCCTGAACAAATAAAAATGTACTCATAATAATAAGTACACCACATTTTACAATCTCTTTTACTATTCCTTCGGAATTTAATCCTTCATCTGGATCAATAATCTTTTTTACAAATCGAGTTATTGCAAATAACCCCAGTAATGTAACTGCTATAGCAATTACTCCAGTTTGAAATTTACTAAAGTTATTATCCCCAGATACTGAATTAATAATATCAAAAGCATTTAATCCTTTTAAAATATCAAATAAAGAATCTATTAGAGAAAATATAAAGTGAACTAAACTCCAACCCAATGTCCTTAATAAATCTAATGCCTTTAATAACATTTAACCACCTCCTAGAACAAATCTATGATTAGATTAACTATTGAAATTGCTAAAATAATACCAACAATACCAAACATAGTTTGAATTATTCTTTGCTTAACTCTAGGTTTTTGATCAACATCAACTACAGCATATAAAATAAAACCAATAATTAATGACACCCCAGCTGCTGCAATTCCAATTCTTAAAGCCCATGTAGAAAATGTTTGTATAGCCTTGATAATTGAATCAACATTATATCCTCCACCTTCAAGATGCTCTATTTTTAATAAACTAACTAATTTATTCATTCTATCTCCTCCTTAAAAAAATAAATAAAAAGAACAAAGAAGGTGTGTTAAAATAACTATATGAGTTATTTGCTAACGGGCATTAACTCTTTTTCTTTGCTCTTTTCTCATAATTACATATCTAAATCATCATCTGATTTTTCATTATCAGATTCTTTTTCTTTTGCTGTTGATAAAAAAGTTACTTTTTCAGCTACAATTTGAGTTGATTTTTTCTTTTCACCATCAGCATTTTCATAAGTGTTAGTTTCAACTTTACCTTTAATACCAACTAAATCACCTTTTTTACAATATTCAGCTGTATTAGAAGCAACTCCACCCCAAAGTACACAATCAACAAAATCTGTTTCATATTCTCCTTCAGCATTTTTATAACTTCTAGGAACTGCAAGTGTAACAAAAGATCTTTCTTTACCTGATTCTGTCTTTTCAACGGTAGGTTCTTGAACTAATCTTCCTACAATAACTACTTGATTTAACATAATTTCACCTCCCTATCATTTTAATTTTTTAATATTTTATTTTTGTATATCTATAAAACCACCACCTTTCATGAGAAAAAAATAAGGCTCATTTGCCTCTTTCATCTGCATCACATAGTTGCACGATAGAATCTTCTATTTTTTCCCATAAGGTATCTAAATAGTCATAACATTTTTGAAAATTTCTAAATTCCTTAGGATCTAAATATTCTTTAAATGAATCCATATCTGTTAAAACTAAACTTATATGTTCTTGAAATTCACTCATTGCTTCAACTTCAAGCATTTTTAATTCTTCAATTTTTTTCATAGATCAATCTCCTCCTCTGTTTCGTAATCACTTAACCAATCAAAATCATCATCAGAATAAAGATTTTCTGAATAATTTTTAAATTTATTAATATTAGAAATAATTGAGCTTTTAAAATAACCATATTTATTTTTAATTTCATTATCATTTTCATCAATAAAATTTCTTTCCTTTACTCTTTTGATAATATAATGTGTTATAGTTAATAAATCTCTATAGTTGTTACCTTCATCAATAAGGTTGTCAAACAAATCATCAAACAAAAAAGAACTAGAATCATCTTCATTAATGTAATTAAGATTTATTAGTTCTTTAGTTAAAAGATTATGTTCAATTTTTGTTTTATCTATTTTATCTTTTTTATTATTGATATTTATTTGTGTGCAGTTATCGGGATTCCGATCATCGGTATACCGATTATTGATATCTGGATAATTCCTTGTTTTTAGCCATTCTGAATAAGGTAAATAATAAACCATGTATTTATATTTAAAATATCCTTTCTCATCTCTATACTGCTTTATTTGGACATATTCAGCCTTTTTTAATTCATCTAAAGTTGTCCTGATTGCATATTTACCTTCTTGTGATATTTTTTCAAGTCCACTTATAGAATAATCCCAATCCTTAGACATGGATAACATCATAGAAAGTAATCCTTTAGCTTTAAATGATAGATTAGAATCTCTTAAATGATGGTTTGACATGACTGTATATCCAGTAATACCAAAAATCTCAAAATCTCTTGTACTATCATTCATATTTCATTCCTCCAAAATAAAAAGAGCTATTGCTCTTCATCTACATAATCAACTTCTACATAATACTTTATATCTTCAAAATCACGATGACTTCCATCTGATGGATGAATCATTTCATCTAATCTAAAATATAATTCTTTTATAATATCAGTTAAAACATCTTTATTAGACCAATAATTATGTTCGTGTAATAACATTGCATAAGAATATAAGTGCATATCACTTATCCAAACTTCTTTTATAATTTTATTTTTATCAAGGTGTTTTACTAATTCAAGGTTATAATCATTTCTTGAAAGATCAACATAAGAATCATGAAAATCTACTCCTTCTGACAAATAATATAACCAATCAATAAGTTCATTGACCTCTTTGCTTGTACTAGGAAAGCTTTGCATAAGATAAGCCATTCTATTAATAAAAACAATTCTTTTTTTATTTTTCCTATCTACTTTTCCTTTTGAATAATCAAATAATCTTTCCATAACATACCTCTCCCATTTATTATATCAGCCATTGTGCAAATAGCACTATTTTTATAGTGAATATAAAACATCTACTTCATTACATCTTCTATCTCCAATGGTGATTCACTTGTTATCTTTAACTCATATGTTTCTTCTAATATTTTCTTTACTAATTCTATATCACAATCAGCATTTGTAAATTGTGCTAAATCATTTATAGCTGTACTTACTTGATTAGAAAATGATTGTTGCCACATTGCATTGCCTCTATAATAAACAGCTATATGAAAAGCAATATATTGATTAAAAAAATTGTCTTTAACATAATTATTTACCATTTCTTCACAAGGACTAACAACTCTAAAAAACTCTTCATCTGAAACATCATCCATATCCGTTCTAATCATATTGCACCTCCATGCTTTCAATTATAAATAATATTAATATAAAATAAAAAGGTGCAACAAGTATTATGATTCTAATTCACAAATTATTACTATTTGTCTTTTAGTATTATGTCTACAAGTAATTAATGTAAGAGTACTTTTATTCTTATCTCTAATTATTTCTGCTTTACCTGTTTTATCAATATCATAAATATCAACTACTTTATATGAATATAATTTGCTATTATAATCAATATAAACCATATCACCTAAGGATAAGTTATCTAATTTTTTAAAATATGATATTCTTGCACTACCAGAATGTCCAGCTAGAATGACATTTCCATTTTCTTGATCAGGCATTGAAGAACCTTTAACAATTTCTACATTATAATTAACATTATTTAGATAACTGTTTGGATTTACTAGACCTCTTTCTAAATTAATTTTAGGGATTTTAAGTACAGCAATATATTCTATTTTTACTTGCTCTTTCACTTCTTCTTTGACTTGAGTATCTTCAGCAAATTCATCGACATTAACAACTGTTTCATGTTTGTAAAAATCATTTAAAGCATTATTTTCTATATCTTTAATGTTCTTGTTAGAAAAATAGTCATAACCAATTAGAGATAATCCTATTAAAAATAGGAAAGAGCCGATTATTATAAACCAGCTCTTATTTTTGATTTTTCTTTTTTCCATATATGATAACACCTGTTCCTAAGACGATTAAAGTAAATCCACCGATTAAAAGCTCTTTATAATCAGTTGCATCAGTATTTGGAACTTCTACAATTTGATGATCCTTCATGATAGATTTTACTATCTCACCATCTTCTTTGATTTCAAACCACATTTTTTCAGGATTGATTTCATATCCTTCTGGTGCTTCTTTTTCTAGAATATAGTATTTACCATATTTTAGTTCATTGATAGTAATCTTACCATTCTCATCAGTTCTTCCACTATATACAAGCTCATCATTCTCATTGTAGATTTCAATTAAAGTGTTAGGAAGTGGATTATCATTTGAAAAATCTAATTTTGTAAATTCTAAACTTCCAGTGATATCTTCATCTTTCATAGTAGATTTAATTATCTCACCATTTTCTTTAATTTCAAATGGCATTTTTTCTTCATTAATTTTATACCCTTCTGGTGCTTCTTTTTCTAGAATATAGTATTTACCTACTGGTAGTTCATCAATAACGATTTTGCCTTCTTTATCAGTTCTACCAGAGAAGATTAATTTATTATCTTCAGTATAAATTTCAATTAAGGTATTTGGTAAAGCTTTTGATTCTGATAAATCAGTTTTTGTAAATTCTAATTTACCCTTCTTTAAATAGTTAACTTTACTTAATGTTTCATATACTATTGGTGTTGTATTATCCTTTTCAGTTAAAGTAAATTCATAAGTAGTTGTATCTAACACATAGTTATCTTTAGTTTTTATTTCAATTATATAATAAGAACCTAAAGGTAATTTTTTACTTATGGCATAACCATCTTCATTTGTAGTGATAGTATCTACTAATTGATCTTTTTTAAAGTATATTGTGTTACCATCAGATGATAATATATCTTCTTTAGCATAAATATTGAATGTTACTTTATCTAAAGGAATTAATTCATATTCAATTGCATTATCTTCAATAATTACTTTTTCACCTTTCTTATTAACTTCAATTTGTCCTTTTATTGGAGTATCTTTAAATGTTACTTCAACCATTGCTCCGTAAGTAGTATAAGTATAATGAGTATCATTTCCTAAAGTAAATTCAACTCCAGTAGCATTTATTAAATATCCTTTTGGTGATGTGATTTCTACAATCTTATAATTTCCAGCTTCAAGCTTTAAGAAAGTCATAGATTTACCTGTTTCATCTGTTACAAATTTATCATATACTTTTCCACCTACATATTGAGCTACATATTGATTAGTATCAGTATTTAATATTTTAAATGTAGTATTTGCAAGTGCTATAGATTTACCTGTTTCTGCATCTACTTTCTTTATTTGAACATAAGCAGATAATTTATTATTAAGAATATTGTAATAATGTTCTTTAGGACTATCATAATTTACTGTGATATAAAAATCATGAATTTTTTCAAATCCAGCTGTTGTATTTACTTGATGGAATTTCCAAGTACCATATACTAAATCAAAAGATGCATAACCGTTTTTATCAGTAGTTACAGTTTTTAATACTCTTCCATCTGGATAAGATATTTCAAATTTAATTCCTTGTTCAGCATTTAGGAAAGTAGTATTTTCATCAACATATTCGTATTGTTTTAAAATGCTTATATGATTCTCAACTATATCTTCAGTTACATTCATTGAAACTTCAGCTCTGCCTTTAATGTCAAAACTATATTTAGTTTTATCTAAATAGTAACCTTCAGATGGACTTATTTCTTGTAGGTAATAAGATCCATAACTTAATACATTACCACTTTTAGCATATCCATTTTCATCTGTAGTAATTCTAGTTACCTCAGTACCATCAGTTCTATAAACTCCATATACAGCTCCTTTTAGAGTTGCTTGACCCTGTGCTTTTTCAGTAATACTATCTGCTTTTACCATATCTACACTACTTAAATAAGCATTAACTTTAAAACTTGCAACAACTGGATCTACAGTTCCTGGTACAATCATATTTTGAATTTCATTGCCAGAATATATTTTATATTCACTATCATATGGCATTCTTTTAGTAAGTCTAACATTTATATCACCACTAACTGTTGGTGTAACAGTCAATTTGTTACCTTCTATAGAATAATTTGCTCCTGTAACTGAAACATCATAGTTGCTTAATACATTATTTGTATCTGTAAGAGTAAATGTTTCTCCAACTTGATATGTATAATTTCCACCATTGAAAGATGGTTTAACATAATGATTAGCTATTAATCTTTCTATTTCTCTTTCTTCATTAGAAACATCAAATTTAGCCCCAGCACCCCATCTTTCAGTAGAAAAATCAGTATGACCATTATGTCCTACAATTATACTCCATAAAAGACCTTGAGTAGCTGCTCTATATTTAAGTGTATTATGTCCTGGATATGTATAGCCATAATATGCTGTTAAAAGAACCCTTTCTTTAATTTCATTAGGTAATCCTGTTGCTTCATAACTTGTTTGAGGATAAGTTGTACCTTCGGGAACATTTGGTTCAATGCAATATGCAGTTTGACCATCCATCGTATATAATTGCCAATACCATGAAGCATTATTTCCAACATCATTAAATCTATTATAAAAATACCCAGACTTTTCCTTTGTTAAAGTTGCAGCATGTACATTAGTTGTAGTGAATCCACAAGCTAATAATATTGCTACAGCAAATAAAATTCTCTTAATGTTTTTTTGCATTTTTTCCTCCTATATTAATCCATTAAAAAAACACCATTTAAGGTGCTAAAAAATTATTTATATTTTTTTAAATCAATTTGTGTTTTATATCTATTGCAATTATCTGAATTACAAAAAATATTTAAATAATACCCTAGAACTTTTCCAGTTGTTGAAGTTACTTCATAGCATCTATAGTAATTGATATCTACTGTATTTAAAAATGCTATTTCCTCTCCAGCTGATAAGCACTTATCTTGGGATGATGTATCTATATTCCCATTATGAATTGAATAAAAGAAACTATTAGTATCTACTATATCATCTCTTACTTCTTCAACCTTAATTTTAGGTTGTTCTGTTATTTTAATTTCTTGGTTACTTGTTTTCTTATTTTCAACTACTTGGGGAACTTCTATGACATTAGTGTTACCAACATTATCATTCTCCATATTGTTTTTATTAGAAACACTATCATTAGAATCATTACTCTGAATAATGACAGTATCATCTTTAGTATCTTCAATAATATTTTCTTTATTAAGCTCACTTGAAACAACTTCTTTCTTTTCTCCTTTTTCTTTTTCAATATCTACAGTCTCAATATTCTCCTTTTCTGGTTCTATCGAACTTTGTTTAAAATAATATATTGAAAAAAGAAAAGATATTGTAAAGAATATTACAAAAGGAAAAAACTGTTTTTTCATTCTTTTCACCTCATAAAACATTATATATTGAAGTTATAAGTAATTCTAAGGTGCTACATATCTAAATCATAGGCATCACCCCTTTCAATTTTTTTGTCTTTAGAATAATTAATTAAAGCATTTATAATGTACTGTTCTATATATCTTTTATCCTTTTTTAACAATTCAGAAGGGAGTACATCTTCTATTCTTTTCCTATTAAATGAGATTTGTTCTTTTTGATTTCCTTTTTCTTCACTTAATATTTCATCTAAAACTTCTTCATTTAATTCATTTTGTTCTTCTAACTTTCTGATTTCAATAGCTTGGGCATGAGATGGAGTTGCTTGATTATAATCAATGGCATCTGCTACTAACTGTTGATTAGCTGTTGATAAAAAAGATAATTCTACAGCTGGTTTTATTCCTATTGTTAATGGTTCGTTTCTATTAAGAACAGTTTTATCTACATACTCTAATAACTCTGGAATCAAATAAGTAAGTCTAATATATCTTTTTATATTCGTAGCACTTTCTCCAAATTCTAAACCTATTTTTTCCACAGTATTTAACTTTAGTTCCTGAGGGTCCAAAGTATCAATTTTTTTGCCTTGATGTTTCATAGCCTCTAATTTCATCTTGTAAGCAAATGCTTTTTCACTTGGTAAAACTAATTCTCTTTGTAAATTAGAATCTACCATATCAATAATAGCTTGATCATTAGTCAATTCTTTAACTATAGCAGATATTGTTTTCTCATTATTTTGCTTCATAGCTAACAATCTTCTATGTCCAGAAATCATTTCATATCTACCATCTTCTTTTTTTCTTAAAACTACTGGATTTAATAATCCATTGTTTTTAATACTTTGCTTTAATTCAAGAAAACTTAAATCCTCATTTACTTTAAATGGATGATTTTTAAAACTATCTATTAACGATATATCTATATCTTTTATTTGACTTTGACTCTTTGCCATAAATTCCTCCTTCCTATTTTTGTCCACAAAAAAACACCATTTAAGGTGCTAA
>DEUO01000104.1:844-6298 GCA_002362595.1 Caryophanales bacterium UBA3260 | reverse complement strand
TGATATAGTTTATTTGTTTTATTATTTTTTATTTCTATTTTATTTATTTTTAAGATATAATGTATATTTTTATTGTTTAGATATTTTTTATAGTTAAAGCAATTAGGTATTGTATTGTTATTTGGTTTTTCTAGTGTGCCTTCTATGGCTATTTTAAGACCATATTTAAGGTTTTTCAGATAGTTGGTGTATTCTTTATTACTTTTTATATAATAAACTCCTATTAGGTCTTCTTTGCCTTTTAAAGTTAAAGTTATTTTTTCCTCTGTTAGTTTATAATCTTTTATTATAAGATTAAAGTTATTATCAGTTTCATTGTATATACTATCTTGTTTTTCTAATAAAGTAGATATGATAATAAATATTACTATAATAGATAGAAGGATTAAATTAAAATATTTATAGTTCAATATTGTCTTTAATTTTTTCAAATGCTTCTTTACCTATTCCAGAGACGTTTGTTATATCTTCTAATTTCTTAAATGGTCCATTTGTTGTTCGATACTCTATTATAGCATTTGCTTTAGATTCCCCTATTCCAGATAAGGTCATAAGTTCTTCTTTTGTCCCATTATTTATTGATATCTTTTTAGATGATATTTCTGGTTCTTCTTTTTTTGTATTTTCTTTAGATGGGGTTATTATAGTAGAATTTTTGCATTCATTTAATGTTTCTTTTGATGTTTGACATTCACTTTTAGGAGAAGTATTCATTTGACTTATTTCGTAGTTTGTATATATATTTATAACCATTTCATTTGTTACTTTTTTACTTAGATTAAGATATTTGGTAGATGCATTATTTTTTAACCCGCCTGCTAAATTTATAATATCGTTTATAATTGAATTACTATCTACTGTGTATACTCCTGGATTGTTTACTGCTCCTTTTATATCTACCTTATATAATAAGGGAACTATTTCTTGCGGAGCTTCAGTAACTGGATCTTCTTCTGATTCATTATTTTCTGCAATTATATTTTCACTATTTACTTCTATTTCTTCATTATTATTTAATGGCTTTATTATAACTAATAATAAGATTACAATAGTTAAAAGTAGTTCAATAATTTCTAATATAATATTAAATTTCTTGTTTTCTAAAAATTCCATATTTACCTCCTTTCACTATATATTTTCTAGATAGTGGGTTAAATTTCCTTTTTATTTTATAAAAAAATAACTGATATGTTGTATCAGTTATTCTATACGAGCTATTTTTTCTTTTATAGCTTCTTCTTTATTTTCGATATTAACTCTTTGAACTATACATAATGCGGCAATTACACATATATTATATGATCCTCCATATGATAAGAATGGTAAAGGGACACCAGTTAATGGTATTAAGCTTAGCACTCCTAAAATGTTTATTAATATATGAGCCATTAGATATATAAATATACCAAATACAAGAATACTATTTCTTAATGTTCTTGCTTCTTTTGCTATATTTAATATTATGAATAACATTGCGAAGTAGCCGATTATTACTAGTATTCCAGCAATTAGGCCTAATTCTTCACATATTATTGGGAATATAAAGTCAGTATGAGAATCTGGTAAATAAAGTCTTTTTTGGGTACTATTTCCTAGACCTACACCGAAAAGGCCACCGTTATGAATTGCTATAAAGCCATTGCATACTTGATATCCTGTATCATTATCGCCATAGTTGACACGAGCACATGGTTTTGAAAAATGTAATATACGGTTTACTTGGTATCCTTGAAGGAAGTTTTTACCTAGAAAAATAATAGCTATTGCCATTATAACGATTCCAAGGATTCCTACTTTATATATGGCTTTTTTTGCTGGTTTACCAAAAGGTAACGAGAAAAAGATTGCTGCTGTTATTAGGGCAATTATTGCAGCCCCGCCTAAATCTGGTTGAGCTGCTACTAGAATAAACGTTATTATTGCTGGGATGAGTGGGAAAAACATATCTATAAAATTTATTTTTTTATTTTTGGGTTTTGTTGATACTCGATGGTAGTAGACAGCTAGATATATTATTAAAAATATTTTAGCAAATTCTGTTGGCTGAATGGACATTTTACCTATTTCATACCAACTTTTAGCACCGTTTGCTACACTACCAGCAATAAATAATAATGCTAGGACAGCTATAATACCAAATATTGCTATTTTACTGAAATATCGATAATATTTAGTTGGTAATTTGAGAATAAATATAAAACCACCAATGAAGGCTGCTATTTCAAAGATAAATTGTTTTTTGAAGAAATATGATGAATCTACATCATATCTTAAGATTGCTGAAACGTTAGAAGATGAATATATCATTACCAAGCCAAATATAGCAAAGATAATTGTTATTATTAATAATGGGTAATTTATTTTAGATAATATCTTCTTCATGCTCTTTCACTCCTATTATAATAATACCATATAAAGTTATTCTAAAAAAAATAAACTTTAAAAAAACAGGTTTTATTGTCAAAATTATACAGGTATTAATAAAATATAATAGATACATAAAGGAGGTTATTGTATGTATTATTATGGAAATAATGGTTACTATGGTAACTATAACCAAGCTCCTACTTGTGGTGGATATGTTGGATATACTAATGGGGGCGGAATTGGTGCTGCTATTTGGATAGTTCTATTTATTTTACTTGTTATTATAATTGGTGCTGGATGGAACTGGAATAATAATAATTAGATATAAAAGAGTCTAGAAAACTCTTTTTATTTGTCTTTTTAGCGATTTTTTGATAAAATGGATTCATTGGTGATGACATATGAATAATAAGTTTAATAAGCTTCCAAATATTGTTATTTTGGATGAGAAAGATAAAAGATTAAGAAAAAAAAGTGTTGATGTTACTTTTCCTTTACCAGATAAAGATGTTCAAAGAATTCATGATATGATGGATTATTTGGAGATATCACAAATTGAGGAACTACGTGAAAAGTATGATTTACGTGCTGGCATGGGACTTGCATATATTCAGTTAGGGATTGCTAAGCGTATTTTTGTTATTGTTTATGAAGTTGAAGAAGGAAAATTTGACAGGTATGTAGTTGTTAATCCGAAGATTAAGAGCACTTCAGAGGAAATGGTTTATATTGCTGAGGGTGAGGGTTGTTTAAGTATAAATAGACCTACAACGGGAATTGTTCCTAGACACGCTAGAATGACACTTAAGGCATATAATGAATATGGTGAGGAATATGAGTTACGTATCAGAGAGGAACTTGCTGTTGCTTTTCAACATGAGTTGGATCATTTAGATGGAATTTTGTTTACTGATAGGATTGATTCGAAGAATCCATTTAAAAATCAAGATAAATATAGACCAATTTAATAATTAAAAAAATGACTTTTGAAGTCATTTTTTAGTTTTCTTGATTTACTTTATCTAGGACAGCATTGATGATTTTTCGTACAGAGTCATCACTATATTTTTTAGCTAGTTCGACAGCTTCGTTTATAGCAACAATGTTAGGTGTATCTTCTTCATATAGAATTTCGTATAAACCAATACGAAGAATTGCGGCACCAGTTTTATCAATACGATTTATTGACCAGTCTTTCATATGAGCGTTAGCGATTTCATCTAATGATTCAAGATGAGTTGTAACACCATAGACAAGGTTTCTCACAAATTCATTATCTATTTCTAGGTTTTCTGATATTAAGTTTTCAATGTTGAAGTCAATATTGCTGTTTTTCATTATATCTATTTGATATAAAATAACCATTGCTTTTTCTCTTAATTCACTTCTTGTTTTACTCATAAGAAACACCTCTTTGGTAATTATAACATAATATTAAGACTAAATAAATAAATTTTTTGCTTTATTATTGATGTGATTTTTTAATAATGCCCTATTTTACTTTCTATCATTTTAATTAGTGATTTTATTTCGTTTGCGGTATGTTTTGAAAGAGCAATATTTTGTATTTCTCCCATAATATCTCTTAGTAACATATTGTTTATTGATCCTTTTAATGAGAAACCTTCATAGTCTTTTTCTAGTAAGTGATAATCTCTTGTATACATATCTTCTTTTTTTATGACAATTATTTTATCAGTATATGGGAGAATTACTATGTATTCTTGTGTTCTTGTATCTTTATCTATTATGATGTCTCCAGGATTAAGTTTTGTTGTTCCATATCGATATTTACTTTTAGAGTTATATTCTTTTTTGACCTTTTTAATATTTTCCATTTCTGCTTCACTTGCTTGATTTATTGCACGGTGGATTACAACAGCTTTAAATATTTCTGTTAGTTCTTGAAAATCAGTATAGTATGTTTCTTCCCCGACTTTAAATGAGGCAAAGTCTGGTATAAGTTCTTGGTAAATGCGAAATGCTTGCCAATTATCTTTTAATTCGCCATATATGTAAAATACTGAATGTTTGTAAGTGATAATGCTTCCTTTTCTTGTTTTTACTTGCTCAGATAATTCGTTTATTCTATCAGCCATTTTATTTACAGTATTTAAATCTTCGTTACTTTCGACAAAACCGATACGTACTGGGTGACGCTCTTTACGAATTCCTATTATACTATAAGGATTAAAGTAATATGAAATACCGCTTGCTTTTATTTTTATAGAAAACTTTTCAGTTGGGGATTCTTTTAATTCTGTTGCAATAAATGATTTTTTTCTTCGTTCAAGAATTAGATAAAAACTGTTTTCATACCAGACAAGATCTCCTTTTTCGGTGGGAACTTCTGGGACGCGAATATAGTCTAGGACGTGGAATCCTTTTTTCCTTAAGACATCTATTTTTTTACTTAGTTTTTGTTTGTCTTCTTCAGATAAAGAGCCTTTATAAGAGATAAATTGTTTTGGTAAGACATTCATTACGCGATGAACATCAATATAAGTATCTTTGTTAAGACCAGTTTCGCTACTCTCTTCTCGTGGAATATGCAATGTACAACTTTTCATTATTTCGTTTTTAGGTTCGACACTAGTGGCGTATAAACCAATTATATTGCCATTTTTGTGACCGATAACGATGAATGGTCCTTCTTTGTGACCACTAGAAATTTCTTCTACTTTTTCTTTCGTATAGAATGCACGATGAACCCATATGACGTCACCGTATTTTACACTATTATATATTTTTAAATTTTCTGCTAATATTACTTTATCTTCCATAAGGGTCCTTCTTTTACATATAATGTAACTTATTATATATAATTTTTAGTGATATAACAAGATATATATTTTGGTTTAGAAGTAACTACAGTAGTTTTATTATTTGTTTTCGATTATGGTTGATAAAGTTTTATCAATATCATTTTTTAAATTATAGTATATATTTAGTTTGTCTTTATTAGTTTCTCTAATACCACCTATATAAACTTCATTACTTGATAAGTTAAAGATAATATGAATTATGTTTATTAGTTTAGTTTGATAAATAGCATTATTAGTTAGTTCTTCTAGAGATGTAGTTGGT
>DEUO01000104.1:0-566 GCA_002362595.1 Caryophanales bacterium UBA3260 | reverse complement strand
ACTTCTAGAGATGTAGTTGGTTCATCGATAATAATAAAATATAAAATATCAAATTGTGGTATTTTTAGAGTGCTATTTAGATAATTAATATATTTTGTAAGTTGATTATTCTTAAACTCATGGATAAATGTATCTTCTAAAGATTTTAGATGAATAAATGAATAGATTATTGGTTTATTAGTATTTTCAACAAAATATTCTATAGTATAATCAGAATTTAAAAATGTTTTTAGAGCTTTAATATTTTTGCTTTGCATAATACTTCTTGTTAGTTCGTCATATGTTATTCTCTTAATTTTATATATGTATGGAACGGCGTTATTATAGCAATTATCTTTTGTTATTACACATAAGAAACTAAAGATGTAGAATAGATAGAACGCAGTAATTAAAGAGATAATATGCAAAGAACAAAAGATTGATTTTTTAAGATAATTAGTCATACTTAAATTAGCGATAGATAGTAAGGATGGGGAGATGATTAATAAAATAATACCTATTATTAAGAGAATGATTTCTACTGTCTTTATCTTATTATATTTGTTTTTATCAATTAATTTTTTTAT
>DEUO01000169.1:14766-16685 GCA_002362595.1 Caryophanales bacterium UBA3260 | reverse complement strand
ATGATAATGAATTTTATCTTTTATATATATGAATCTATAACATACCAAGAACTATACTTTATTATTGTACTGGAAATAAAACCAGTAGTTATATATTCATATATATAAAAGATAAAATTCATTATCATAAATAAACCAAAAAATCTTATTAATTGCTTATTATCTTTCTTATTTCTTGAATAATAACCGGTAATAATACAAAATATTGGTAAAGTAAAAGTATATATTATTTTAACAATATCACTTACTATAATACTATTTCTAAAATTATATGATAATATAGAACTACTAAATACAATTAAGAATATTATTATTCCTCTTATATTTTGTAATTTTATGTCTCTACTATCATTCATAGAAATCACCCCCAAATAACAGATTAAAATTAATATCTATTGTAGCACAAAATATCTATTTTTATTAGGGAAAATATTTATTTATCTATCTTTTTATTACATAAATTATAATGGAGGTGATAATATGTCTAAAGGAATTGATGTCTCATCATATCAAGGTCTTATTGATTGGACTAGGGTAAAACCATATATTGATTTCGCTATTATTCGTTGTGGATGGGGTAATAATTTATTAAGTCAAGATGATATTTACTATGAAAGAAATACTAAATTATGTGAAGAATTAAATATTCCTTACGGTGTATATTTATATAGTTATGCAACTACTTTAGATGAAGCGCGTAGTGAAGTAGAACATACTCTTCGTTTAATAAAAGATAAAAAAATAGAATATCCTATCTATCTTGATGTTGAATCTAAAGGTCAAATGTCTCTTCGTAAAGAAGAACTAATATCTATTGTAAAATATTATTGTAATGAAATAGAAAAAAACGGATACTATGTAGGTATATATGCTAGCTTAAATACCTTAAATGGTATATTAAATTCTAATGAACTAGATCCATATGATAAATGGGTTGCAGAATGGAATTCAAATCTTACTTATGACAAAAAATGTGGTATGTGGCAAAACTCTTCGTATGAAGAATTACCAGGTATAAGAAATAGAGTAGATAGTGATATATCATTTTATGACTTTCCTAAAATAATAAAAGATAATAACTTAAATCATCTAAATGATAATACTAAGTATCACATTGGTAATAAATTATATCTATCAGGAGATACATATGAAGATAAAGAAGCCACTAAAATAAAAGAAACATTATGTGATAAAGAAATAACAATACTTGAAGTCTTTCCTTTATCTATATGCGAATATTTAACTGAATATGGTTACGTAAAAGAATCTTCTCTATATAATAAGTGTTAAAAAAAGCTCATTAAGAGCTTTTTTTATTATGAACTAAATAACTGAATCCAGAATAATCTTTTTGTAACAGGATCAATTCCTTTAGCTATACCCATCTTAGAATAATATGGTCCAACTATATTAGCATAGTGACCTGGCGAATTATGCAGTAATTTAAATGCACCATCATTACTCATATTATTTCCCCCAAGAACAGAAACATAATTTTCTCCATAATGTCTTTGATTATCTGAATAAATTCCTGCTACATATCCATAATCTTTAAATATTGTACTAAAATCTCTTAAATCAGGTCTTTTATGGATATATTTAGGAGATTCATCCCAACCAATTGATTCATATTCTCTAATTCTAGTCTGTGCAAGTAAACACAATTCAGGATCTAATGTAAGCTCAGGAACACCAGCAGCTCGACGATCTTCGTTAGTTTTAGTAATAAATTTCTTTTCAACTAATTCTTTATCTCTCTGATAATCAGGACTAGCGTTATATGCTTTTGCTTTTTCAACTAATTCCCAGAAAGCTGGATCAGTAGACTTTTGACTATTAGTATTTCCAATATTATTTGAATTATAATCTTTATCTCCACCAATATTACTATTGTTATTACCAGAATTACCAGAATTACC
>DEUO01000169.1:0-14506 GCA_002362595.1 Caryophanales bacterium UBA3260 | reverse complement strand
TTACCAGAATTACCAGAATTACCATTATTTCCATTATTCCCGGAATTACCATTAGGTTTTTTATTAGTATTATTATTAGGTTTCTTTTGACTAACAACCTGTGAAGAAGTTGAAGCACTAGATTGCGGTTGTGGAGTAACTATAGGTTCCTCAATAATCTTTTCCTTAATAATAAGTTTAGAATCTACTTCTACACAATTTTCTGAAGAATCGCAAACTCTTATTTTTACATCATGTTCACCAACATCACTAAAGTTACTTTCACCAACAAATTGTGCATCATATTCATTTATTGAACTATTATCAAAATAATTAACTATAAAACTTCTAGGATTATATTCTTCCCCTTGAAATATCGTATAATCACTTACCGTAACTTCTGGTGTAGTAGTATCTAAAATACTTACACTAGCTGAATATTCTTCACTATTATTTAGAATAGAAACAAATATATCTTGAATCCCTTTTACAAAATAATCATCATTAACCTTCACTGTAAAATCATCGACATTTATTTCTTTATTATCCATATTATAATATGAAATTTTAACATCATTACCAAGCTCATAATTAGCATTAAAGTAATCTTGTACAGTAGGTAATGCACTACCAGATTCTAATATTAGTTCATTGATAACAAATCCACCATCAATCTCCTTATACTTAGCACCATCTTCATATATATAAGTAGTTTTATTATTTACTAACAGTGCTTTAATACCATCTGCCATAGAATATAAAGTAATAATAAATAATATTGCAACAGCAATACATAACAAGTTAATCGATTGTGGTCGACCTAAAATATTAGAAATTCTATTTAAAATGCTATTATTTTTTTTCTTATCATTTAAACCCATATACTACAATCCTTACTATAAATTTATTATATCATAATATTTTATCTTTATTGTCAACATAATCAGTTATTTTACATAAATATAAATAGGTGATAATATGAAAAAATATAAAATAGCTGTTTATGCTATATGTAAAAATGAAGCTAAATATGTTGATAAATGGTATAATTCAATGAGCGAAGCTGATGAAATAATAGTATTAGATACTGGTTCAACAGATAATACTATCTCTCTATTAAAGAAATATCCTAAAATAAAAGTATATGAAGAGAAGATTATTCCTTGGCGTTTTGATGTAGCTAGAAATATCTCTTTATCAAAAATAAGTAAAGATACTGATATATGTGTATGTACTGATTTAGATGAAGAGTTCACCCCAGGATGGCGTAATCAATTAGAATCATCATGGCAAGAAGGAGCAACTCGTGCAAGATACTTATATAATTGGAGCTTTGATAATAACGGCAACCCTGGTACTACTTTCTATTTAAATAAAATTCATACTCCAAAAGATTATAAATGGACTCATCCAGTTCATGAAGTATTAACTCCTCTATATAAAGAAAATGAAATATTAATAGAAGGCATAACATTAAATCATCATCCTGATTCTAATAAGTCCCGTTCGTCATATCTACAATTATTAGAATTATCTGTAGCTGAAGACCCAAATGATGATCGTAATATGCATTATCTAGGTCGTGAATATATGTATTATCATAAATGGAATAAATGTATTAAAACTCTTCACCGACATCTTAAACTACCAAGTGCTACATGGCGTGATGAACGTGCAGCATCTATGCGTTATATTGCTTATTCTTACTATCATAAAAATTATATAGAAGAATCTATAATGTGGTATGAAAGAGCTATTAAAGAAGCACCATATCTTCGTGAACCTTACTTTGATCTTGGCTATCTTTATTACACAATAAAAGACTATCAAAATAGTGAGAAATACTTAAAACAAGCTTTAAAAATAAAAGAAAAACCAATAACATATATTAATGAAGAAAGAGCATGGAACGAAACAATTTATGATTTATTATCTGTATCATGTTACTATAATAAAAAAATAAAAGAATCTTATAAATATTGTAAGATAGCTCATAAAATGAATAAAAATGATCAAAGAATAAAAGATAACTTATCAATTATAAAAGAAATTCTAAATACTTAGAATTTTCTTTTATAATAATCATATAATTCTTTGAAACGATTAAAATGTATTATTTCTCTTTGTCTTAAAAACAATAGAGGACCAATTATAGCTTCATCATCTGTTAAATCAATTAAATTCTCATAAACAGCACGTGCTTTTTGTTCTGCAGCCATATCTTCATATAAATCAGCAAATACATCACCAGTTGAAGCAAAAACTAATACACTAAAAGGATTACCACTTGCATCTACTGGATAAACTCCTTTACGATGTCCTGTAAAATATGAATCTAATCCAGCTTGTTTTAATTCATCTAAAGAAGCATCTTTAACTAATTGTCTAAACATCGTTCCAATCATTTCACAATGACCTAATTCTTCACAAGCAATATCATTTAACAAAGCTTGACCAACTTCATCAGGCATTGCAAATTTTTGACTAAAGTATCTTAAAGCAGCCCCTAATTCACCGCCATATCCTCCTAATTGTTCAACAATTAACTTAGCCATCTTCAAATCCTTGTTTTGAATATTAATCGGATAATTTAATTTCTTTACATACTTATACATCTACTTTACCTCCTGTAAAAGGCCATGGTCCTTTCTCCCACATATAACAAGAATAATCACTATGATTTAATTCCAAAGGACCAAACTTCTTCTCATACATACTTACATATTCATTTTCTTTTTCTGTGTACATTTTAAATAATTCGTAAACTTCCATATCATCTGGATGTAAATCTAAATACAAAGATAAATCATTTAACGCAAAATTATATTCATATATCTTCATTAATAAATCTCCATTATCACTATTACTTACTAATCTTGCTATATTATATTGTTTATATGGTACATATTCATTTCTAAACATATTTCCACGTAAAAATCCATCTTTAGCATTAAGTATTTCATTATTATTAATATTTTTATTATCAAAAATTATATTTTCAAAAAACATATTATATCCTCCTATACATATACTATGTAGTAATCTATTAAAGATATAGTAAAATCACCCAAAAAAGAAGAAAATAGCTTTTGCATAAAAGGATAATATATGATAAAATATTGTTATTGAAAGGTATGATGCTATGACTAATGTAAAAAAGAATGAACGTTATATTCCTACAAAAAATTATGTTATTGCTGCTGTTATAGTCATCGGTATTATTTTATTAACTTGGTATGGTTTTTCATGGTACAAAATAATAAAAGAGAATAAAGTATCAACTTCATATCTAATAAGCGAAAAAATAATTTCTAATGAACTTAATGGCTTAGAAGAAGTTGCTGATGTTTTTTCTGAGGTACCTAATTCATATTATGTATATATAAGTTATACTGGTGATGAAGAGATTTACAAAATGGAAGAAGAATTATCTTCATTAATAAAAGATTATCATTTAGCAGATAATTTCTATTTCTTCAATGTATCATCTTTTAAGGATGATAAAGATTGTATTGATAAAATAAATGAAGTATTTAATTTAGAAGATAATAAAGTTACTAGTATTCCAACAATTATTTATTTTAAAGATGGTAAAGCTTCTAATATTATAAAGAATGAAGGAAGAGGCATTATGTCTGTCGGTGAATTCCAAAAAATGTTAGATATAAATGGAGTAACAAAAGAATAAGACCCTTAAGGGTCTTTTATTTTAGTCTTTATTTAATTCTTACATGTTCATGAAGATATTCATTATCATATGTCATATCTGGAATAGGAGCGCGGTTTTCAAGTTCATATAATATTTTCGTTCCTGTTTCATCTAAGACTAATTCATCTGTCTCTACTATTGGTTTAGTTTCTACTATCGGTTCATCATCAAACAATATTTCATCACCATCACCATAGCTGGGCTCTAAACCTAGCATCATTCTAGCTAATTTATTAAACATAAATATTTGTGCATTAATACCTATTTTTCCTCCAGAAGTAATATACTCTTTTACAGAACTTGGTATACAACCACATTCTAAACTATCTAATGGAACAATACCATCTATATCTAATAGAATAGGACTTTTACTTCTACTTATTACTACATTGGGATTTCTAATATCTAAATATAAATATCCAGCTTTGCTAAATAAACCTAATATTTCTTTTAATTGCTTAAGAAAATTCATTCTTTCATGTATATCAAAATTTCCATAAAATTCATTAATAAGTTCCATTATATATCCTTTTATATATTCTCTTGATTCTGCTTCAACTAAAGAAAATAATTTAGGAAAATAAGGATGTAAATGAGACTTTTGTTCTAAATCTAATAATATTCTTTCTTTTCTTTTAGCTTTCTCTATATCATCACTAAAAAACAATTTATATGCGTACCCATTTAAATTAACAACCATTGCTTCTGAACCAGATTTAATTATCTTTCCATTTGGATATTTTTTATCTACTTCATTAATACTTATTCTTTCCATAATTTTCCTTCTTTTCTAGAAAATAATGAAGTTATTATAAATGTAAATGACATTTTAGACAAATTTTACTCAAATAATGATATAATCTATTTGGTTAAAAGAGGAGATGTTTTATGATAAATATTGTTTTATTTGAACCAGAAATACCAGGTAATACAGGAAATATAATGCGTACATGTGTAGCAACTAATTCAGAGTTGCATTTAATAGAACCATTAGGTTTTTCTCTAGATGAAAAATATATTCGTCGTAGTGGTGTAAACTACATTGATGATTGCCATTATACAGTCTATAAAAATTGGGATGATTTTTATAGTAAACATAAAGATAAAGGTGTATTTTACTTCCTAACTAGATATGGCCATAAACCACCATCAGAATTTGATTTCTCTAATAGTGAAGAAAATATATACTTCGTTTTTGGTAAAGAATCAACAGGTATTCCTCGTGAGATTCTATATCCGCATCTTGATACTTGTATGCGTCTTCCAATGACAAATAAAGTTCGTGCGCTAAATTTATCTAATACAGTAGCAATAATGACGTATGAAGCATTACGTCAACAAAATTATAATGACTTATTAAGAGATGAACCTCATAAAGGAAATCATTTTATTGAAGATTATAAAGAAAACGTAGATATAGATAACTTAAAATGATAAAATAATAATAGGTGATAAATATGAATTGTAAATACTGTGGTGCTGCTTTACCTACAAAAGGAGGAGTATGTCCTGAATGTGGTAAAATGATTCCTATATCTCAACAAAAAGAAATGAGAGAAATGTTAGATCCTCGTTGGAATCAATATCGCAACAAAGATACTGCATTATATAAAAGTGCTTCTAATAATGATAGAGCTACTCAAGATGCAAAACTAGGTAAAATAATTCTTATTATATTTGGTGTAATATTGGCAATAATAGTATTAATAATATTATAGTAATATAAAGGATGATATAAATGTATCTATTTACACTATGTCTTAAAATATTTTTTGCTCGTATCATAGATGTAACATTAGGTACAATAAGAACTGTCTATACTGTAAAAGGTAAGACATTTTTTGCTGGGATAATTGCTTTCTTTGAAATATTCCTTTGGTTTACAATAGCTAAAGAAGCTTTAAATACTAACATAGAAAGTATCTGGATATCAATCTTCTATGCGGCAGGTTATGCAACAGGTACTATCATAGGTACCTATATATCAAATAAATTTATTAATTCCTTAATAACTATTGAAGTAATAACAGATAAAATAACTAAAGAAAATATTAGTAAAATACGAAATAATGGTTTTGGTGTATCAGTAGTAGATACAATATATAATTATCAAGAAGATGTTAATAAAAAAATATTATATATAACATTAAATAGCCGTCATCTTACATTACTAGAAAAAGAAATAAAACTAATAGATCCTAAAGCTTTCATTGTTATAAATGAATCTAAAATAGTCCAAAATGGTATTATAAAATAAAACCAATCTATAAGATTGGTTTTTAACTTATCGTTTCTAAATATATATAATATTCTTTCATAATATCATTCATATAGCTAATTAATTTTAATACTTGTGAATAAGCACCTATATTTCCACCACGATTAGCAATAGCAACTCCAATATATGGCTTTTCATCAAAAACAATTCCCGTTTCTACAACATCATAACTTGCAAAACCTGCTTTACCAGCACTAGGTATATCAGGCATTACTTCCTTAAAATAATTATATTTAGCAGTACTAAGAATATTTAAAAATTCTATTCCTAATTCGCTTCTTATCGAAAAATTATAAATTTCTTGCCATATCAATGCTGCGCTACGTGCTGAAGTAAATCCCCATGGATTAGCTGCCGTCAAATATAGTTGCTTTGTTCCTAAATTTCTTAAAAAATTATTATATCCATTAACTCCATAATTCCCATGTAACATTGTATGAGCAACATTATCAGACTCATATAAAGAGTAATATACTAAATCTCTTACACTAAAAGAAGTTCCAAAATCAGATTTCTTAACAACCCCCGTCCCTTTATTATAAAACCTTTGCTCATAAGTAATTAAACTATCCCCATTAATATTTCCTTTATCCATTTCTTCATAAATATATAAAGCATATGGTGCTTTAATTGAACTGGCTGTTTCATAGCCTCTATCAATATTATAAGCAATACTCATTCCATCAGTAAGACTAATAAGATAAAAAGAACTACTAGAACCATAAGATTGAATAGTACTATATATATTAGACAACAATTCATCACTTATTTTAAAATTAGAATCAGCAATAGATATTACATTATTACTATATACTTTAGAAGCAATATCTATTGTATTAGGTGAAGCTTGTGCAAAATCAGATACATCAAAAAACTTAATATCTTTATTAATCTGTCCAAAATCACCTATCATATTATTATTAGTATTATTACATGATTCAATATTATTACTACTATAACTGACTTTATTTATTACTAAGCACAAGCTAAGAGTGCAATATGTAATAACAAGTAATACAAATAAAATATTATACTTTTTATTCATAATCCCACCCTTATCATATACAACAATTTTACTACATAATATTATTAATCTCAATACATATTAAATTAAATATATCCCAAATACTTGCATATTTCCGATTTTGTGCTATAATCAAATTATCAGATTTAAGTGGGCCGGAAAATCCCACTTTTATTATTAGTTAAAGAGGTGAATCATGAATAAAGTATTAGAAACAATTAAAGAAAATATAACTGGACCAATGCAAGATATGGATATCATAGTTGATTCTGTTAAATATGAAAGCGAAGGAAACTATAACTTCTTACGTATCGAATTAGACAAAGTAAATGGTATTGATTTAGATACTATAGTAAAAGCGTCTGAAGTTATAAATCCTATCATTGACAAATTAGACTTAATCGATGATTCATACATCTTAGACATTGTAAGTAAAGAAAAAGGAGATAATTAGTATGGCAAGAAAAAAGAATGTTGTAGAAGATACTGGTGTAATGGATCCAGTAGCTTTTATAAAAGCAGTAAAAGTAATCGTTGAAGAAAAAAACATTTCTGAAGATGTTGTCTTTGATGCAATGGAATTAGCATTAGCTACTGCTTATAAGAAAAATTTTGGGTCTAAAACAAATGTAAGAGTAGATATTAATCGTACAACTGGCGAGATAAAAGTAATATCATATTACGTTGTTGTAGATGAAATTGATGAAGGAGATACTATCATTGATGAAGAAGGAAATGAAGTAGATGTTCCACCTAAAATAAATTTAGATGCACAAATCCTTCTTGATGAAGCGCGTGAAATCGTTCCAGATATCAATGTTGGCGAAACTATCGAAAAAGAAGTAACACCAAAAGACTTTGGTCGTGTTGCAGCTGGAACTGCTAAACAAGTAATAATGCAAAAAATACGTGAAGCAGAAAAAGAATCAATTATCGGCGAATTTGCTGATAAACAAGATGAAATGCTTGTTGGAACATTAGCTATGGAAGATGCTCGTAATTACTATGTAGAACTAGGTCGTGCTCGTGGTATATTACCAAAGACAGAAATGATACCTGGTGAAACAGTTACAATGGGATCAAGTATTAGAGTATATGTAACAAAAGTAGAATCTAACGCTAAAGGACCATTAATCTTATTATCAAGAAAACATTATGGATTCGTAAAGAGATTATTTGAATCTGAAATTCCTGAATTAGCTGAAGGAACAATAATCCTTCATGCTGTAGCTCGTGAAGCTGGTATAAGAAGTAAAATAGCCGTTGAATCAACAGACGAAAGAATAGACGCTATTGGTTCATGTATTGGCGAAAGAGGTTCACGTATTGCTTCTATTCTAAAAGAATTAAATGGTGAAAAAGTAGATATCGTTTTATATAGTGATTCACCAGAAGAATATATTAAAAATGCATTAAGTCCTGCTAAAGATGCCATCGTTACAATAACTGATCCAATGAAAAAAGAAGCATTAGCTATTGTAAATGATGAAAACCTATCATTAGCTATTGGTAAAAAAGGTGTTAACATCAAACTTGCTTCTCGTTTAACAAAATATAAAATAGAAGTAAAAACTCTTAGTCAAGTAAACGAAGAGGGAAATAACTAAGAGGTATTAAATGAAAAAAATACCAGAAAGAACATGTGTAATAACTAAAGAAAAATTACCAAAAAAAGACTTATTACGTGTTGTAAGAGATAAAGAAGGCAATGTAACGGTTGATGTTACAGGCAAAGCTAATGGACGTGGAGCTTATTTAAAAAAAGATATAGAAACAATAACAAAAGCTCAAAAGACAAAAGCTTTAGAAAGAATATTAGAAGTATCAATACCAGATACTATATATGAAGAAATGATAAATATAATAAAATAGAAAGATAGAGGTGAGTTTATTATGATGAGTGTTAAAGAATATGCACAAGATA
Organism: Caryophanales bacterium UBA3260; assembly: GCA_002362595.1. The sequence continues at coordinate 5,592 of DEUO01000169.1, read as the reverse complement.
CTAATCATTCAGTTGCTGAAATATTAAAGAAGTGTAAAGAATTAGGAATAAACGTAAAAAGTGGGGATGATGATTTATCTGAAGATGACATTATCATTCTTGATAATACAATAAATCTAATAAGTACAGATAGTGAAACTGATTTTGAAGAAGAAGAAGCAATCGATGAAGTAGTTGAAGACTTAGTTGAATCAAATAATCTTGATAAAAACTTTGCTAATACAAATAAAAAGCAAAAGTTAAAAAAGAAGAGTCAAATTCAAAGTTCTAAAGATGAATATATGTCAAAACGTAAAGAGATGTATAAACATAAAGAAAAACTTATGAATAATGCTGAAGAAGATAATGTTATTCTATATAAAGAAGGAATGTCTGTTCAAAACCTAGCAGATGCTCTTGGAATTAGTGGAACTGATTTAGTAAAAAAACTTATGAGTCTAGGTTTAATGCTAAGCTTAACAAATGCTATTGACTATGATACAGCTAGTTTAATAGTAATGGATTATAATAAAACATTAAAAAAAGAAGAAACTCAAGATGTATCTAACTTCGAAGAATTTGAAGCTAATGACCGTGAAGAAGATTTAATTGAACGTCCACCTGTTATTACTATTATGGGTCATGTTGACCATGGTAAAACAACGCTTCTTGATACAATAAGAAAGAGTAAAATAGTAGATTCTGAATATGGTGGAATAACTCAAGCAATTGGTGCTTATCAAGTAGAACATGAGGGACATAAACTTTCATTTATTGATACTCCAGGACATGCAGCATTCACAGAAATGCGTGCTCGTGGTGCAAGTATTACCGATATTGTAATTATTATCGTAGCTGCTGATGATGGTGTAATGCCTCAAACAGAAGAAGCAATAGATCATGCTATCGCTGCGAATGTTCCTATAGTTGTTGCTGTTAATAAAATAGATAAACCAGATGCTAAACCAGATCGTATAAGAACTGAAATGGCAGAGCATAACATAACTCCAGAAGAATGGGGTGGAACAACACCATTCGTTGATATCTCTGCTAAATCAGGTCAAGGTATCGACCGCTTATTAGAAACTTTACTAGCTATTGCTGAAATGCAAGAACTAAAAGCTAATCCAAATCGCTATGCAATGGGAACAGTAATCGAATCAAAAATGGACAAAAACATTGGTGGCGTTGCATCATTACTTATTCAAAATGGTACATTACGTCTAGGCGATCCAATCGTTGTTGGAACAACATATGGTAAAGTAAGAACAATGAAAGATGATATGGGTAATTCGATTGTAGAAGCCGGTCCATCAACTCCTGTTGAAATAACTGGTCTTTCCGCAAACCCATCTGCTGGGGATAAATTCATGGCCTTTGAAACTGAAAGTCAAGCTAAATCTGTCGCTGACAAACGTAGCATCCAATTACGTGAAAACAAGCTTGCACGTCAAGTTTTATCACTAGATAATCTATTTGCATCAATTGATTCAAATACCAAAGAAATAAACGTCGTATTAAAAACTGATGTTCGTGGTTCAGAAGAAGCCGTAAAAAATGCATTAGAAAAAATAGATGTTGATGGTGTTAAAGTAAAAGTAATTAGAAGTGGTATTGGAACAATAACAGAAAGCGATGTTGTACTAGCTAATGCTTCAAATGCAATCATCTTAGGATTCTGTGTATCTCCATCTAACTCTACTAAAGAAATAGCTAAAGAATATGGTGTAGATATTCGTTTATATACTATTATATATAAATTAGTAGAAGAGATGGAAGCTGCTATGAAAGGAATGCTAGAACCAGAATATGAAGAAAAAATTATTGGCGAAGCTGAAATTAGAAAAATATTTAAATTCTCTAAAGTAGGTAACATAGCAGGTACTTATATAACAGACGGAATAGTTAGAAAAGATGCAAAAGCTCGTTTAATTCGTGATGGAATTGTTATAACTGATACAAAAATAGCTTCATTGCAAAGAGAAAAAGATCAAGTAAAAGAAGTAAAAAAAGGTTACGAATGTGGTTTAACTCTAGAAAACTATTCAGATATTAAAGTTGGAGATACTGTTGAAGTATATGAAGTAATAGAGGTAAAAAGATGAATCAAATAAAACTAAAGAGAATTGGTTCTGAAATAGCTCAAGAACTTAGTGTAATCTGTGCAACAGAAGCACATGATTCATTACTTCATAGTATAACAATTACTGGATGCAATGTTACTAATGACCTAGGCTTAGCTAAAGTATTCTTTACTACAACATTAGATATTGATAAAAAGACTCTTGAAAAAGAACTTAACGATGATACAGCTGGATATTTAAGAACTAAAATAGCTGATCGTATTGAACTAAGACATACGCCTAAAATAAGATTTGTCTTTGATGAGTCAATAGAATATGGTAACAATATAGATCGTATAATAAATGAAATACACGAAAAAGATACAAAGTAAACACTATCATATGTTTACTTTTTCTTTGATATAATAAAACTAGGTGATATTATGTATAACACAGAAGAACAAACCATAATAATAATCTCCGACACTCACATAGGTAGCATCTATGAAAACATCTCTTATCTGGAATATGTCTATAACTATGCTAAAAAGCATTCCATAAAAACAATCCTTCATACAGGGGATATCATTCAAAGTACGTATCGTAATGTATCTCCAGCTTATACTAATGAAGAAACTCAAATAAGACATTTCCTAGATATCTATCCATTAGATCAAACAATAAAAACAAATCTACTATTTGGTAACCACGACTTTCATACATTTAACAAAAAACCAGAATATCAAGAAATGCTAAAAGAAAGAAAAGACTTAACATTACTTGGAACAGGCAATGCTATAATAAGATGGCAAGATAATTTAATAGGACTTCACCATCATTGTAAAAAATACACTATCGATATTCCTAATCTAGAAACACTTTTTATCTTTTGTGGTCATTCACATAAACTATCAATCAAAGATAATAAAATTTATGTTCCAACTCTTAGTGATGATTTAAAATCTTCTTCTCCTCCAGGATTCTTAGTAGCAACAATAACATCAGATACTACTTATATAGAATTTATCTCATTTAATGAAAAAATAGTTAATTCTAAACTTATATTAACTAAATCCCTATAAATAATGATATACTTATACAGGAGATGAATTATATGAATAATTATGAAAAACTTAATGAATACTTATCTGAAATAGCAGAAACCGGATATATAATTGATGTATTAAAATGGGAGATGGACACGACAGCTCCTAAAAAGTCATTAGATTTCCTTATTAAGGTAAAAACAAAAATGGAAATGAAAAACTTTAATCTTGCAACAAGTTCTAAATATCTCAAATTGCTTAATAACTTAATAAATAGTCAAGAATTTGCTAAACTATCTCAAGAAGAACAAATAATTATCAAGGATATGAAAGAAGACTATGAAGCTTCTAAAAGAATTCCTACAATCTTTTATGAAGAGTATTGTACTTTATTAAGTAACTCCGAAAAAGCTTGGGTCGAAGCTAAAGAACAAAACGACTATAATATATTCAAACCATATCTAAAAGATGTTATAGATAGTACTAAAAAGTTTTATACATATATGTACCCAGATAAAGATTTATATAATGCAATGCTAGATACATATGAACATAATCTAGATAAAAATAAAATAGATAAATTATTTAGTGACTTAAAAGCTGAAATAATTCCACTAGTTAAGAATTTAAAACCAGCAAAAATAATACCTGAAACAAAAAAATATAGTAATCAAGAATTAATAGATGTTGCTAAATACCTTCTTGATTACATTGGTTTTGATAACTCACGAGGTACATTAGGTATTTTTGCTCATGGATATACCTGTAAATTTAATAACGACGATGTTCGTATTACATTCTCTAACAATAAAACTATATTCGACCATGTATGTACAGTAATTCATGAAGGAGGACATGGAATATTCGAACAAAACATAGGTCCTAATCTTCATAAACTATCAATATCAGAAATAAACAAATATGCACTTCACGAAAGTCAATCAAGATTCTTTGAAAATATTTTAGGACGTAACTATAACTTCTGGACTCCTATCTATAAAGATATAAAAGATATGTTAAATCTATCTTTAACTCAAGAAGAATTTGTAAGTTATCTTAATAATGCTCATCCATCTTTAATTCGTACAGGAGCAGATGAACTAACTTACTGCCTTCATATCATAATGCGTTATGAAATAGAAAGAGACTTATTTGATAATAAAATCACCGTCGATGACTTACCACGTATTTGGAACGAAAAAACAAAAGAATATTTAGGATTAGAAATAACTAATGATAGAGATGGTATTTTACAAGATGTACATTGGTCTGATGGAAGCTTCGGTTATTTCCCATCATACCTTATTGGTTCAATATTTGATGGTATGTTAATAAATTCTGTTGAAAAAGAACTGGGAAATATAGATACTTTATTAAGTACAGGTAGAATAAAAGAAATTACTAAGTACTTAAATAATAATATTCATAAATATGGCGGAGCTTATCAGATAGAAGAAGTAGCTAAAAGAGTATGTAATAGTGAACTTGATATTAAACCATTAGTAAATTATTTTAAAGATAAATATGGGAAATAATATGAATGGAATATTATTAGTAAACAAACCAACTAACTTTACATCTCGCGATGTTGTAAATAAGTTATCTAAAATATTACATACTAAGAAAATAGGACATACAGGTACATTAGATCCAATAGCTACAGGAGTTCTAGTTATATGTATAGGAGAATCTACTAAATTATGTGAACTATTAACAAGTGAATATAAAGAATATATAGCTACAATCAAACTAGGAATAAAAACAGATACTTTAGATATAACAGGTAATATAACTGAAGAAAAAGACTTTAATATTAATGAAAATCAAATAAAAGAAGTACTAAATAGTTTCTTAGGTAAAAGTGTTCAAACAACACCAATATATTCTGCTGTCAAAATAAACGGTAAAAAACTATATGAATACGCCCGTGAAGGAAAAAAAATTGAACTTCCAACCCGTGAAATAGATATTACTAATATTGAATTTATGTCATTTAAAAATGATGAGATTACATTTAAAACTACTGTATCAAAAGGAACATATATAAGAGCTTTAATAGATGACATATGTTCTAAACTAAACACAGTTGGTACAATGTCTTCACTTATTAGAACAAAACAAGGTAAATTCATCATCGAAAATACATATACCTTAAATGATATCGAATCAGGTAACTACAAACTATTAACTATTGAAGAAGTCCTAAGTAACATAAATACAATAACTATCGATGATACTTTATATAATAGAGTAAAAAATGGTGCTATTATAGAAAAAACATTTAATACTGATATAGTATGCTTAAAATATAACAATAAAGTAGTAGCAATCTATAAGACATATGAAAAAGATTCAAACCTAGCTAAGCCTTTTAAAATGTTTAATAATTAATACAGGGGAAAATAAATTAGAAAAATTAAGAATGGATATCTTTCTTATAATATTCTTAGTATAATTAAAAATTAATAATACTATTACATCAGATAATAATAGTTGTGTAACAA
>DEUO01000146.1 GCA_002362595.1 Caryophanales bacterium UBA3260 | reverse complement strand
GTTCTTCTATTCAACAATTTTATTTATCTCATCAATAACATTTTTATCTAAAACTATTGCACTTATATCATTTACATCAACTATAGTATAATAGCTATTATCTAATGGTATATCTTTTTTTTCATCTTTCTTAGTCCATGCTTCATCAATTATCAAACGTAAACGATTAACTTCATCATCACTTAGATTTTTCTCATTAACATTCTTTGCTTCATACTCATATCCTTTAAGTCCAACATACTTACTTTGAAATTTAATTGATAATTTTTTATTAAAATCAATTTGATAATAAATATCAATATGACTTCCACCATCATTTTGCATAGTACGATATTTCATATCTGTTTTTATAATATACTCATTTTTATTTACTTCTTTTTTAGGTTCGTCTAACTTCTCACTTGAATAAAATACATAGTTTCCATTATTTTTAGTAAACGTTATTTTATACTTAGTGAATTTATCATAATTATCTTTATTTATAATTGCTTGTAAAGTTTGTGAATCACAAGGAATAGAATTATATTTACTATTTCCTTCAATATCATAATAATAATCGCAATTATTGCCATCTTGTTTCTTTAAACCTACTACTCTATAAACATAAATCTTATTACTATCTTCACTAAAACGATAATCATATGACTCTATATTATTACTAACAACACTCTTATCAACAGCCAATAATAACTTATTAGTATCTTTATCTAAATAAACATTACTTAAAGAATCATAATTAGATAAACTTTCCCCATATACTTTCTTATATAAATCATTGAAGTTATTAACATCTATCATATAAAATTCTAAAGAATCTCTATTATCAACTTTAGAAGCTTCTAAATACTTATTTATAATATCAGCATTAGCAACATCTAATTTATCATTTTTTAATTTATATATTAAACTATTAATTTTATCTATTTTATCTAGTGTTGAATTTAATATTTTATCTTGATAATGATATACTGTTTTACAATTAATTAAACCAATATTATCAATAACACTAATATTATCTTTTAATTTAGCTATTACATCTTGATTAGATATATCAGTTTCACCTTGAATTTCTTCAGATTTCTTTTCTTCTTTCTTTCTCATTTTCTCCTGTTTAGCTATTTTTTCTTCTGTTAAAGCCTCACAACATTTATATCCGCAATAAAATCCAACTAAAACCAATAATAAACTACAAATCATCAATACAAATTTTGGAACAGTAACCTTTTTTATAACAATCACCAACTTTTTACTCTTTCAACTTATAACATTATAACATAATAAAATACATTAAATTAAATTATTTTTTCTTTTGATCTTGATTACGACTATTTAGTTCTTCTTCTAATGTACGATTTGTCGCTTTTAAATTTTCTTTCATCAACTTTTCAATTTCTTTATATAATCTTTCATTAGCTGCCTCTAAATCATTATTTTCAACCTTAAATGGTTTACCAAAGCGAATCATTAAATTTTTACTTCTAAACTTATAATCACCAGTAACTGCATATGGAACAATTATCGCATCAGTCTTATCTGCCATAGAGACAGTTCCAAATTTAAAATCTAAAAGCAACTTATCATACGTTTTGTTTCTTGTACCTTCTGGAAATAATCCAATTGCTCCACCATCATTCAAAACTTCAATAGCTTCACCCTTAGCTACTCCATCATGAGCTTCTCTATCAACTGATATACACCCTACTGCTCTAAAAAACCAAGCCATCTTACCATCAAAATACTCTTTTTTAGCCATATAATGAATTATTCTCTTAGTCGAAATAATTACTGAACATTGATCCATAACATGCTTATGATTACCAACTACTAAAATTGGTCCATCTTTAGGTATTGCTTCTTTATTAATAACTTGAGGATTATAATAAAATCTAAAAATTGGTCCTAATATTGGTTTAAAAACTTTATAACCCCAACTTTTAAGTTTACTTTTTGCCATGTCGTTCCTCCATTCTCTTTTCATTATTCTCTTGTTGTAATTTTCTAAAGTCTACTTTACCAATCATTGTCTTAGGTAATGATTTTCTAAATTCATATTCTTTTGGAATTGAATATGCAGCAAGATTTTTCTTACATAATTCTTCTATTTCAGCACGAAGTTTTGGAGTATCTTTATAACCTTGTTTTAAGGCGATGAAAGCTTTAGCAACTTCTACTTTATATGGATGTGGAATACCTATTACAGAACTATCCATTACTGCCGGATGTCTTTCTATTACCTCTTCTATTTGAGAAGGATATACGTTATATCCAGATGTTACTATCATACGTTTTAATCTTTGTTTATAAGTAATAAAGCCATCTTTATCCATCGTACCTATATCTCCAGAATGCAACCATACATTGCCATCTTTATGAATATGTAAAGCTTCATTTGTTTCTTTTTCATTATTATAATATCCTAGCATTACAGTTGGACCACAAATACAAATTTCACCATCTTCGCCAATACCTACTGGTTCATCTGTACCTGGTTTAGTAATTTGGACGTAAGTTCCTGGCCATGGAATTCCAACTGTTCCAGGACGCGATGCATATTTCAAATCAAAACTAATACACGCAACTGCTTCTGTCATACCATATCCTTGAGTGAAATTTGTATTAGCTCCATGTTCATGTAAAAATTTATTAATTGCTTCTACTCTTTTTTTACTTAGAGTATCTCCACCCCCAATAACATATTTTAAATTAGATAAATTTACATCTTCCATTCGCTCATTAGTAGTCAATGCTTCAAATAAAGTTGGAACTCCTACTAAAACGCTAGGATTATTTTTTGTTATTAACTTATCAAATTCACTAGCTTTAAATGTTGGAATTAAAACTACTTTAGCGCCTACTGCAAAAGCATCCGTAATACTAACAGATAATCCAAAGCCATGAAAAATTGGCATTATAGCTAAAATTACATCCTCTTTATCTAAATCAGGTAAAGCTTTTTCAGATTGAATAGTAGCAGCATTGAAATTTCCATTAGATAATACTATTCCTTTAGGTGTACCTGTTGTTCCTCCACTATGTAATATCACTGCTGGAGTATCTCTTTTTGTTTCTTCTAATACTTTATCTTTACTATACTTTTCCCCAAACTTAATAAAATCTTTCCAATAAAGATAGTCTTCACTCTTCTTTGGTTTTTCTACTTTATATCCTTGAGTAACTTCATAACCAATTTTCATTAATGTAGACATAGAATCTTTAGCAGATATAATAATAGTCTTATATACTTCAGTATCATTTATAATATTTTTAATCTTACTATATGTTATATCCATAGCTACTAACATAACTGTTGAATACCTATTTAAAGCTTCTTTTATTTCATTTTCTGAAGATAAAGGATGAATCATATTGGCTACTGCACCTATTTTATTAAGAGCATAAAATGAAATAACTGCTTCTGGAATATTAGCTGATAATATAGTTACAACATCACCGCGACGTACTCCTTGACTACGAAATGACTTAGCAGCTTTATCAATATTCTTATAAAAGTTTGTATATGTTATTTTAGTACCAAAATATTCTATAGCTATACTATCTTTATAATTATTTTCTAAAGACTTATTCTTAATATATTGATATATTGAGATATTTGGTACATCGAAGTTCATATCTTTTTTTGCATAATATTTTTTCCATACAGCATGTGGTTTCTTTTTAAAGCCAATTAAACTAAAAAATTTCATATCTAAAATACCCATAGATTATTTCCTCTTTTCTTCTAAATTAGATTTAATAATATTCATTAACTTTTCATTCTCCTTAGTTAGATCATCACTATTAACAAAATATGGTTCATAAAATTCTAATCTTATACTTTTTTTAAATAATTTATACTTTCCTGTTATAGTAAAAGGAACTATCTTTGCATTAGTATCATGTGCCATCTTGACACAACCTATTTTAAAAGGCATTATTGTATCTGGCGTTCTATTAATTGTACTCTCAGGAAAAATTCCTATTACTTTACCTTCTTTCAAAGACTCTATAGCACTATTTAAAGCTTGTTTATCATGTATTTGTCTATTAACTGGTATAATTCCCATTCCTTTAAAAATTGGGGCCTTAATTCCCTTTATTAAAGAATCTTTTGCTAAAAAATGAATTACTCTATTAGTTGAAGCAATTAATAATAAACAATCAAAATTATTAGTATGATTTCCCCCTAAAACTAATGGTTCACTATCACTTAAATATTCTAATCCTATATATGTAGGTCTAAACAAGAACTTAAATAAAAAACTAATAATAGGTCTAACAATTCTATACAAGATTGGTTCTTTCATACCTAATCCTCCCTATATTCCTTAATTGTAAAAATAATACTAAAGCCATCCATCTTATTATTAACAGCTTTTATTGTACCATCATGAGATTCAATGATTTCTTTACATATAGATAAACCTAAACCACTTATCTTTCTACTTTTATCTGTTGTATAAAGAGGATCAAATATTTTATTTAAATCTTCATTACATCCGCAACCATTATCTGCTATCTCAAATACAATTGTACCATCTTTTTGCTGATTAATATAGATATTAAGTAATTTTTTTTCTTTATCAAAATGTCTGATGCTATTCGTTATAACATTACTAAATATTCTCTTAAATTTAGCTAAGTCTACTTCAATAATAGAACTAGGACAATTACACTTTACTTTAAACTCTATTCCTTTCTCGCTTAAATCTTCTTTATAATACTGTTTCAAATATTCAACTATATATTTTATTGATATCTTCTCTGTTTTCTTTTCGTCCTTTATATTACAACTCAAATAATCATCAAATTCTTCAACTATCTCCTTTAAGGTTAATGCTTTATTGTATATAGTTTTGGCATATTTTTTCTTTGTTTCCTCTGTCAAAGTTTCACTTGTTATAATTCTTTCTGAATACCCTAAAATACTAGTTAAAGGAGTTTTAATATCATGAGATATACTTGCAATTATTCGATTTTGATTTTGATGTTCCATTTCCAAATCATTAACTAAATCAACAAAATCATTTTGTAAAGAATCTATTTCACCATGAATCGCCTTCTTTTTCGGTATTATTCCTAACTTATAATTGTTAAAATCTCTTGATAAAGAAGTAATTGGTTCAAGTAACTTTATATTAGAAATAAAAATACCTAATATAGCTAAAAATAGTACATTAAAAATTTCAAAAGCCAAAAAATTTAATGCATTATTGAAATTAAGACCTCTTATTCTTTTAGAAATATTTATTAAATACGACTCACCATTATGATTACCCATTCTTGAAATATTAATTCTATTTCTAAACTTGTTATCAGCATTATAAGACTTTATTAAGTTATTATTCTTATCATATACAGAAATACATAGTTTTTCTTTCTTTACTAAATCTTCTAAATAAGCTTCTTTATTTTCTTTCTGTTCAATGTTTTCTAAAACTTCATCTATCTTATCTTCTAATTCAGTATTTAATTTTTGATATTCTCTATCAATCTGCTGGAATAAAAATAATCTATAATATACAGAAATAAATAATATATTAATGATAATAAGAACTAAAACACCTATAATAAATCCTTTTCTAATTGACAAATTCCTCTTAATAACATTATTCATTTTCAACTACAACCTTTACAAATTTATATCCTAATCCCCATATCGTAATAATATATTTCTCATCAGGATCTAATTTTGTACGTAAACTTTTTATATTAACTGCAACAGTTCCCATATCACCATATTCTGTCTTCCATACTGAATTATATATTTGTTCTTTAGATAAAACCACACCAGCATTAGACATTAAATATGATAAAAGTTCAAACTCTTTTGTTGAAAGAATAACTTCCTTACCATCTTTTTTTACTTCATAACTATCCTTATTTATTTCAATATTGCCTATTCTAATAATATTACTACTATTATTGTTTATTCTATTATCTCTTCTTATATGAGCTTTTACTCTTGCAACTAATTCCTCAATAACAAAAGGTTTTGTTATATAATCATCTGCTCCTATTTCAAATCCTAGTAGCTTATCCAAAGTTTGATTTTTAGCGGTAACAAATATAATAGGACAAGAAACAATATCTCTAATTTTACTACAAGTTTCTATTCCTGATAAACTTGGCATCATAATATCTAGCAAAATCAAATCAAAAGAATCATTCTTAACTGCTTCAATTACACTATATCCATCATTCTTAATTACTGTTTCAAATCCTTCATCTACTAAAACATCACTCATTAACTCTGCAATAGCTTGTTCATCATCTGCAATTAAAATTTTTGCCATTGTATCACCTCTATATACATTTATTTTAACATATAATTAAAAATTATTTTTTCTTACATATTCATTATATTATTATAATATTAAATAGCTTATATAACTTTATTAAAAATTATTAAAAGAGCTAAAATTTTTTAGCTCTTTTTAAAACTATATCTTAAATCCAAAGTTTTATTATATCCAACTGCTGTATCATCAGATGTTATAACAAATAGCATCCACCAAGATTCATTCTCTCTCAAATCTACAAGAGTATTATCTTTATTATTCTTATAAGAAATAGTTGGAATAAGTTGTATAGAATAAACATTATTTAAATCAATATTTTCTCCTAATTCTTTCTTTAATTCTTCTTCACTATAACCAATTTCATCAAGAACATCATTAGAATTTCTAAAACTATAAGATCCACCATAATAATTATTATCTAAAACTTGATAATTATCATACCAATAAAACTTATAATCATCTTGAAATAAAAATAAGCCGCCATTTTGAGTTACCCACGTTCCAAACAAGGAAACATCCTCTGTAATAGCTTTTATCGAACTTTCAGAATTAACATCCAAATAAGAAGGTTTTGTATTATCAACTTGGATCACAATCTTAAAAATTAATAAACAATTCAATATTAACAAGATAGAAACCAATACAATTTTAAAAGTTGATTTAAACTCTAAACTAACTTTGCTTTGCTTAATTTTTGCTTCTTTTAAATTAAATTCATAATCTTTTACTTTTACTACCTTACTCTTTTTATTATGAAAATAAGATACTTTCTTTACTTTTAAAGGAATTGGTTTTACCTTAATTTCTTTTTTTTTACTTTTTTCAATTACTTCTTTTTTTTCTATTTCTGAATTTTTAACTTTATCTATTCTACCTTTTAACTTTGGCAATTCAATCGATACATCTTTCTTTCGAGGAGAAATAATTGTTTGACAATTAGGGCATTTTCTAACAGCAACAGAAAAATCTAATCCACATTTAGGACACTTTGCCATAATTTCACCTCTACTCTCTACTATTAATATTATCATTTTTTAAACAAAAAAACTACCCATATATTAAGGAAAAAGTAAATAACAATATAGCTATAAATCTAAACTAGTTAAAGTACTAACATAACTATTATAATAATTATAATCGTACGATAAACATTTTAACTCTTTTACCACTGCTAATCTAAAAACATCATTCTTTGCTAATCTATCCATTTCCCGATAACTTTTAGCATTTAGTAACATAAAATCCTTCTGTAAATTAAAATCGCTTATAACAACGGAATTTAGAAATATATCGTATACATTAACTCGATTATCATAAATTCTATAAAATTTCATCCAATCTTCCCTATAATTACCACAATCATTAAAAATAATATAATCAACATTTACATATCCCATTTCATTAAAGCAATCAGATTCTTCCTTATAAAAATTAGAAATATAACCTAAAAATTTATAATTATTATTAAATTCAATATATATTTTAGATGTATAATCTTCATTAACAAGTAAGACACCTTTTAATTTTTTTCTATTTTTAGATTCATTAATTAAACTATATTTATCTACTTTATAACCGACAATAGAACTAATTAACCTACATAGATATTTTTTAGCGTTAACTTTACCATTTAACCAAATATATTTAAAAACATCTGAATTAAATAAAGATATAAACTTATAATACATATATATCACTCCTAAAAATAATAGTTTCTTTGCACTTATTTAGCTCATAAATAATCAATCCCTTCACTATATATTTTAAAGATTGATACTAAATATCCTTTTAATTAAAAAATCTTACTTTAAATAAGTAAGATTCTAATCATTATTTTGAAATATTTTCTTTATTTTCATTTTCTATTTTTAAAGCTTCACTATTTGCATGTAAGATAAAATTATAACTATCTCTACACATTTCTTCAATTCCCTTTTCTGCTTTCCATCCTAATTTTTTTAAAGCATAAGAAGGATCTGCATAACATGCTGCGATATCTCCAGGTCTACGTTCTGTTATTTTATAATTTACTTTTACATTATTAACTCTTTCAAAAGTTTTTACAATTTCTAAAACACTGTATCCCTTTCCAGTACCAAGATTATAACAATCAACTTCTTTAGTACTTAAAACTTTTTCTATAGCTTTTATATGACCTTTAGCTAAGTCTACAACATGAATATAATCTCTAACACCTGTTCCATCAGGTGTATCATAATCATTACCATAAACATTTAATTCTGGATATTCACCTGTAGCAACTTTAATAATGTATGGCATTAAATTATTTGGACGTCCATTAGGATTTTCACCAATCAAGCCACTCTTATGAGCTCCAATTGGATTAAAATATCTAAGTAAAGCTATACTCCACTCACTATCTGAAACATATAAATCTCTTAATATATCCTCAATCATTAATTTTGTACTACCATATGGATTAGTAGTTGATAGAGGAAAATCTTCTTTTATAGGCAAAGCTTTTGGTGTTCCATAAACTGTTGCACTTGAAGAAAAGACAATTTTCTTGCAATTATATTCATTCATTACTTCTAATAAAGTCAAAGTTGAATCCAAGTTATTACGATAATATAATAAAGGCTTCTCTACTGACTCACCAACTGCTTTTAAACCAGCAAAATGAATAACTGCATCTATTTTATGTTCAGAAAAAATTCTATCCAAAGCAAAACTATCACAAACATCATCTTCATAAAATGTAACTTTTTTATTAGTAATTTGTTCAATTTTGTCAACAACATCTTTTTTTGAATTACATAAATTATCAATTATTACTACTTCGTAATTGTTCTCTAATAATTCTACACAAGTATGGCTACCAATATATCCACAACCACCTGTAACTAATATTTTCATATTATCACTCCCATAATTCACCTATTAGTAACTAATAAAATTATATCATAAATTTAACAATATCAATAAAAAATATATTTTATTATTCAACACTTTTTAAACTTTCAATCATATCTATTTTCTTTAAAACAAAATGAGTAACAAAATTTATAATTAAAGTAAATAAAATAGAAATACCAGAAGCATACAAATAACTATTTAACTTAATATGTCTAATAAATCTTGCATTCTCCATCTCAACTGTTGAAATAACTGCATTTGTAAGAAAATAACCTAAAACTAACCCAAGAAAAATGCCAATTATCGTCGAAATTATCATTTCTTTTGTTATATAGCTATCAACTTCATTATCATAAAATCCTAATACTTTTAAAGTAGATATTTCCCTTTTACGCTCTGAAATATTTATATTAGCTAAGTTATATAAAACAACAAAAGACAACATAGCAGCAAGTAATACAAGAATAATTACTACTTTATTTAAAGAATTTAACATATCTTGTACACTATTAACAAGCATCCTAGTATTAACAATATTTATGAAATTATCATTATCAAGTAATTCATTAGCTAACTTATCCTGCTCATTTTCGCTTAATTCTTTAGTATTCAAATATATTACATTAGGTTCGTATTTAAAATTATTATTTTCAAAAACACTACTACTAACATATAAATAATGCCCAATATAATTTTTAACAATATTTGTTACTTTAAAAGTATATTCCTTCTTATAACTATCTAAGAATTTTATTGAATCTCCTTCTTTGATTTTATAAATATCCGCAATTTTATCAGTGATAATAACATCATCACCTTTTAACTCTAATTTTTCATTTGTTTCTTCATCAACTAAATTAATGATTTTTTCTATATTATTGCCATCAGTTACAATTACACTAATATTAGATTCATTTAAAGTACCAGTAATAGTTTGTGATAGCGTATAATCTATTATTTGACTATTACTACTTATAATTGACAAATCTTCTTCATTTAAATTGTTTGTATATACAGTCGCATCATAATTAAAAGTAGTTACATATTGCATATTAGTTATATCTATAATTGAATCTTTAATCCCAAAGCCACATAACATTAGAGCTGTACATCCACAAATGCCTATAATAGTTATTAAAACTCTCTTTTTATACATAAAAATATTTCTTATCGTAATTTTATTAGAAAAATTAATTCGATGCCACATCCATTTAAACTTTTCCAAAAATATCTTTTTGCCTGCTTTAGGTACTTTAGGTCGCATTAATTCAGATGGTTTATATCTTAATACTTTTTTTGCTGTAATTGTACTCGCTCCACAAATACAAACAACTGCTGTAATAATTCCAATACAAATACTTATTATATCAAATGTAAATTGAAAATCAGGAACATCGAATAACAACTTATAGATTGAAAAAATCAAATATGGAATAAATGTTAATCCAATTACACATCCAATCGCTGATCCTAATAAAGTCGCTGAAAACGAAAATGTAAGATATTTTTTTTGAATATCAAAATTAGAAAAGCCTAAAGATTTTAAAGTACCTATTTCTATTCTATCATCTTCAACCATTCTATTCATTGATACCAAACTTACTAAAATAGCAACAGCAAAAAATACTAAAGGAAATAATCCAGCTAAACTCTTTATACTTTGAGTTTGATCAATATAAGAAGAATATGTTTGATCATCATAACGATTATAAATAAACCACTTAGGCTTTTCCATACTTAAAACTTGTTCTTTAGCCTCTTCAATTTCTTTACCATATTTTTCTTTATTGCTATTATATTCGCCTAAACCATCTTCATATTTTTTTAAACTATTATTATATTGCTTAAGTCCACCCTGATATTTCTTATATCCTTCATTATACTTAACTAAGCCATTATTATAAACAACTCTACTGTTATCTAGCTTATTTTTACTATCTGACAATTGTTTTAACATAGCTTGCTTTTTCTTTAAACTAGTTAAATTATTATAAACTTGTATATAACTAGTTGAGTTTTTATCCATCTTATTTAACTCTTTAGTAAGTTCATTAATTGAACTATTAACACTAATAATTGCATCAGAAATATTACTAATATTGTTACTTTTTAAAATATTTTCTAATTCTACTGTACCATTATCTAACTCTTTTTTAGCTCTATCTAATTCTTTCTTAGCATTATCTAAATCTTTTTTAGTATTATCTAAAGTGTTTTTAGCACTAGTTAATTTAATCTTAGCATCATTCAAATCTTTTTTTGCCTTATCTAATTCAGAATTTAATTTATTTTCATTATCCTCTATCTCCTTATAAGCTGTATTATAAAGAGTTTCATATCTAATATTCTCCTGAGAATCTTTAATACCATCCAATTCATTTAATACATCGTCAATTAATTCATCATATTTTTTACTAGACGTAACTTCTTCCTTAGCATTATTAATAGTTAAATAAATACTCATATAATAATCTTGATTAAAATTACTATTTAAAACATAAGAATAATAATTAATAGTTCCTGTACCAATCGTCGTTGTTCCTCTATTTTGTTGTACTTTTGTATTACTATAATAAAGTGAGCTTCTAACCACGCCAACAATTTCCATTTCTTTACTTATAAAACTATCATCTTGAACAACAATTTTATCTCCTATCTTATAACCGACTTTATCAAGTAAATTCTTTTCAACAACAATTTCTCTTGATTCGCTAGGCAATCTTCCTTCTATAAGTTCAATGGTATTTATCTTTTCTGGTAGAGATGTAATAGATAAAACATACTCATTATCATTTTTTTCAATTAAAACATCTTTAGAATGAACTCCTTCTACTTGAGTAACATTTTCTATATTTTTAATAGCATTTATATCATTATCATCTAATCCCATTGATGATACTATTTTTAAATCATAAGTATTATAATCATCTAAATACCTATCAAGCGTATAAATCATATCAGGAGAAGTAGAAGATAATCCTACATAGACTAAAACGCCTAACAAAGACATAATCGTTAATGAAAGAAAACGTGGAAAAAAATTCTTTATTGTTCTTAAATTATTAGTACGTAAACGATTTTTCTTTTTCATCATTACCACTCTATACTTTCAATTGGTCGTGGATTCCTATTTATATATATTTCTTCTACTTGACCATTTTTAAACTTTATAACTTTATCAGCCATATCAGCAATAGCACTATTATGAGTAACTATAATTATTGTCATATTTTCTTTATGACAAGTATCTTCAAGTAATTTAAGAATTTGTTTACCTGTTTTATAATCTAAAGCACCAGTTGGTTCATCGCATAAAAGTAATTTAGGATTTTTAGCAATAGCTCTTGCAATAGCTACTCTTTGCTGTTCACCACCACTTAATTGAGAAGGAAAATTATTTATACGATCCTTTAAACCAACTTTCTTTAATATTTTCTCGGGATCTAAATAATCTTTACATAATTGAACAGCTAATTCGACATTTTCTAAAGAAGTTAAGTTTTGAACTAAATTATAGAACTGAAAAACAAATCCAATATCATTACGGCGATACTTGATTAAATTCTTATCACTCATTTTCGTAACATCTGCTCCATCTACAAGCAAAGTTCCAGAAGTAGCATTATCCATACCACCCAATATATTCAAGCAAGTCGTTTTTCCAGCTCCTGAAGGTCCTAAAATAACAACTAATTCACCTTTATCAATTTCAAAACTAGCTTTATTTAAAGCTTTTATTTCTACTTCTCCCATTTGATATGTCTTACAAATATTCTTAAATTCTATATACGCCATATTTCATCACCTTCACACTAAATCCTATCAAATTTTTAACATACTTTAAAGTAATTTTTAAAATTTTAATTATTTTTAAAACATAATTACAAAATAAATAAATTTTTCCATTATAAAAGTTTGCTTAAAGCAAACTTCATTATTATAATGGCGTCCCCAAGAAGATTTGAACTTCCGACCCATCGCTTAGGAGGCGATTGCTCTATCCAACTGAGCTATGAGGACAAATAACAACAAACTAATTATAACATATTTTTTTCAAAAAAAAGAACTTAACTTAAGCTAAATTCTCTTATTTTCATCAATTCTCCTATTTTACTACTTCTCTACTAATTTCTGTTTTACTTCCAGGAACGATTAATCCATTTGTTAAAACTTTTTTCTTAGTCATTGCCTCTTCTACTACTGGATCAACATAACGATCTATTCTTTTACCTAAAGAAAATACTTCCCTTACCATACTAGATGATATATTTTGATAATTATTATCAGCAAATAAACATACAGTATTAACTTTTCCATCGCTTATTTCCTTGTTAATACCTGCCATACCTATTTCATAATCAAAATCAGTTAGTCCTCTTAAACCTCTAATAATAGCTTTACATTCATATAAAGTTGCTATATCAACAGCTGCACCACTACCAGTAATTACTTTAATATTTTCACATGTTTGATAAATTTTCTGGATTAAAGCAACTCTCTCTTCTAATGTAAAAAAACCTGCTCCTTTTTTTGAATTCTGCAAAACTGCTATAATAACCTGATCAAACAAATTACCTGCTTGATCAATAATATTCATATGTCCTTTAGTAATTGGATCAAAACTTCCTGTGTACAATACTTTTGTCATAAATCTTTTCAACTTCTTTCTTTGTATATTCTAGATTAACATTATTAATAACATATTCAAAATCATCTGGATTAATAGAAGGAGCATTCTTATCTCTTTCTAAAAATTTTTCAGCAGTTATATTATCTCTTGCCATTGCTCTTTCCATTCTAACATCTTTTGGAGCAGTTACTAAAATGCGAAAATCACTATTTTTAAAATATTTAGTTTTAACAACAAGTAACCAATCCAGAATAATAATATTATGAGGATGTAAGGCAATAAATTCATCAATTTTAGCCTCTTCATACTGCCAAACTAAATTGTTAAAGAATTCCATAGCTTCTGCTGAATTAAAGACAATATGACCTAATTTAGAGCGACTAATTACATCTCCATCTAAAATAGAATTGCCAAATATTTCTATTAATTTTTCTTTAATTTGAAAATCCTGTAATGCTTCATGACCAATTTTATCAACATCTAAATGAATAAAACGTTCATTATAGTTACATAAAAGACGTGAAACATAACTTTTGCCACTTCCTGATAAACCAACCAAACAAATAACCATAAGCTCACCTCATTGCATATATTATATATGCTTTAATTAAAATAAAAAAGAAAAATCGAAAAATTACACAAAAAAAGTAATTATATTATCTATAATTACTCTCGTTATCACAAATACTAGCAAGCTTACAAGCGCATAAAATGAAAATAAATAAAATAAGAATAAATGCAAATAACAATACTATTAAAACATATTTCATTTTAAACACCTAATAATATTATTTATTTTTTCTTTCTAAATATACATAAAATCAAGCTAAAAAAAGATTTAATAAGTAAAATTAAAGCTATTGCAAGCATTGAGCCACATGTATCGACCATTATATCAAAAATTGCTGAAGTTCTACCAGGAACAAATAATTGATGAAATTCATCAGTACAAGCATATATAAAAGATGCAAGTATAGCCAATATAACCGGCTTAATAGGACTTTTTATAATAATAGATAACAATATATAAATTAATCCACCTAGAATAAAATATAGAAAAAAATGTGCACATTTTCTTATAAAAAATACATATTTCTTCTTTATTCTTACTCTTTCAGCAGCAGTTAATTTGTGTCCTTTTATTACTTCAACTACTTTATATAAAAATTTATCACTTGTTCGTAGTGAACTAGATGAATTTTGACTTGAAAATGAAAAAATTAAAAACATCCAAGCAAGAACAAAAAGTACTAATAAAAAATTAAAAACTTTCTTAAACTTCATAATTCACCTCACAAATAATATACTTAATAATACTAGCAACAATTTAATAATTAAGCAAGAAAAATATTTAGTTTACTGTCAAAAAAAGAACTATGTAAAGCTACTCCATAATTATCTTTAAATTATTCAAATAAATATTATTATTAACCATTTCTATTGTAAATTCAATTTTTTGATTTTCATCAATATGATAAATTTTTTTATCTTTTTGCTTTAAGTGTACAAAAACATTTTCTTCATTATCATATTCAATAAATCCATAACCCCCTGTAGTATTCCACCATTTTACTCTGCCTTTCATATTACCTCTACCTTTCTATTAGCATTATATCATACAATAGTTCGTATTACAAGTAAAAAAAAGGCAAAAAAAAAGATT
>DEUO01000065.1 GCA_002362595.1 Caryophanales bacterium UBA3260 | reverse complement strand
ATCAAGATTCTTCTCTTGTAATTTACGACATCCTAATGCTACATATGTTTTAATAATCGCTTTACTACATCCCTGATCTTGATAGTGACTTTCTAATTCATATATTTCTGTTGCTGCATATCCTGTCTCTTCAAGTAATTCTCTTTTAGCAGCAGTCTCAAAATTTTCACCTTTATCTACCATTCCTGCTGGAAATTCTAAAGCAACAGTTCCCAAAGTATTAGGACGCGATTCTATTATCATTACAAAATTACCATCTAAAGTAATTGGAATGATAACAACTGCATCACCATTACTTTTATTTTTAGTTATTTGTTCACATATACGTGTACTACCATCATTTAAAGTAACTCTATAAACTTTCTTACCTATATATCCCTCTTCATAAGAAGATATTAACTCAGAACTTTTTACTTTTAACGATTTAACTACTTTAGCAATCTTATCTTTTATATAAGCATTCATCATTATCACTCCAATATTCCCTTATATTATAACCTTTTTTCTAATTTAGTATCAATATCATAAGTAACAGTTTGTTCTTTAGCTTGTCTAATTAATTCTTTTTTAAGTTCTAATAATTTTCTAGTTAAATCAACATAGTATCCATGAGGATTATCAATTCTTTTAACTTCTGGATATAAAGTAGCCATTTCTTTATTACAATAAGCTTGTTTCTCTGCTATAGTAGGATCTTCCCATACTAGTTTTCCATCAACAAATATTGCTTCTTGTAATTCTCTAATATTATAATTCTTAATAGTTAATCTATTAGCTTCATTATTTGGATCAATTAAAGTAAATTTATTTCTAGGAATATTTTCTTCATGTAAAGCAATTACATCACCTAAAGCATAACCTGTTGTTTTATCATAAAATCTATATACTTTCTTATACCCAGGTGTAATAGCTTTAGCAGCTTCATTACTTACTTTTATTCTTGATACAAATTCTCCATTATGATTTATCGCTACATTTTTATATACACAACCAACTCTAGCTTTATCAGGTAAAACAATATTATCGCCTAAACCAATTGAATCAATTACCGCGCCTTGTTCTTTTAAAGCTTTAATAGTTCTTTCGTTTAATCCATTTGATAAACATACTTTAGTATCAGGTAAACCTGCTTCTATTAACATTTTTTTAGCTTCTTTAGATAGATAAGCTAAATCACCAGAATCTATTCTAATACCTTTTAACTGATATCCATTAGGTATTAAGAATTCTTTTGCTACTCTAATAGCATTAGGTACACCACTCTTTAATACATCATATGTATCAACAAGTAATATACAATTATTTGGATAAGCTTTAGCATAATTTAAGAATGCTTCATATTCACTATCTGCTTCTGTTACTAAACTATGAGCCATAGTACCAAGTACAGGGAATCCATATTCTTGACCAGCAAGTACATTTGAAGTCCCAACACATCCAGCTATCATAGCACATTTACTTGCTTCAACAGCTGCATCTGGTCCTAAAGCACGACGTGCTCCAAATTCCATAATACCAATTCCTTCTGCGGCTTCTACTACTCTTCTAGCAGCAGTAGTATGAATAATACCTGCATTTAAATAACTAAGTAATATAGTTTCTAATATTTGTGCTTCTATGATAGGAGCCTTAACAGTTAATATTGGTTCATTAGCAAATACTGGAGTTCCATCAGGTACTGCATAGATTGAACCAGTAAATTTAAAATCTCTTAAATATGCTAAAAAGTCTTCAGTAAATTGTCCTGTACTTCTTAAATATTCTATATCCTCATCATTAAAATGAGCTTCCTTAACTAATTTAATAATTCTATCAACTCCACCCATTACAGCATATCCACCATCTAATGGATTTTTTCTAAAGAAAGCATCAAATACTGCTTCTTCATCTTTCTTACCTGCTTTAAAATAAGCTTGACTCATTGTTAATTCATAAAAGTCTGTCATCATTGTTAAATTTCTATTTTTCATATTATCTTACCTCTACTTCTTTCATTGTTTTAACAAGCTTTACACCAGTGTTTTCCATAACACTATAAGCTCTTTTATTATTTTCTTCTCTATCATGTACTCCTGGAATATGGAATGTTTCAACCGCATTCTTAGGAACAATAATATCTATATCCATATTTAATTCATCAAAGAAATTTCTAAGTGCTATTGCAAAATTCTGAATACAGATATCAGTACAACAACCAACTAAAATTACTCTCTTTAAATTTGTCATTTCCATTAGCATTTCCATCATACCTGGTGCAAATAATGCGCAAGTTGAATTCTTATAGAATGTTCTATCTGCATATTGTTCATAAATAGCTAATTCTTTAATTGTTCTAGATTCTTTATCGCCCATACAATGTTCAGCATATCTTTTAAGTTCTACACTATCTTTTGTATGTCTATCATTAATAACAAAGTAACCTTCACCTTTTTCAAGTACAGCTCTAATAATAGGAACTATATTAGGTACTATATGTTTTATAGTTGGATCTGCTAAATTACCCTCCTCACAGAAACCTTCATTCATATCTATTTGAAATACAGCTTCTTCCATTTCTTTAATATTCTTTTTTTCTTTCATAAAATCTCCATCCTTTTTCTTTTTTATTTTTTGTTAATAACAGATTTTAAAATAATGATAATATCATTTTATTAATATCATACATTTAAAATTATTGGCTTTTTCGCCATCTGTTATTAACATTATATTAGTATCATTTTAATTTGTCAACTACTTTTTAACAAAAAATTAAAAAGATTTTATTTTTTATATATGATATACTATAAAAAGGTGATTTAAATGAAGGTTTTAAGTCTTACAGAACCATTTGCTACTCTTATATATGAGAAGAAGAAAAAAATAGAAACAAGAAGTTGGAAAACAAATTATAGAGGTGAATTATACATTCATGCTAGTAGTACTAAAATAGCAAAATCTGATTTAGAAGATAAGGAATTAATGTCTTTAATAGATGATAAAGATATGCATTTTGGTAATATAATATGTAAATGTAACTTAGTTAATTGTATATATATGACTAAAGAATACATAGAATATATAAAAAATAATAACTATCAAGAATATATATGTGGCGATTACTCCGAAGGAAGATATGCATGGATATTAGAAGATATTAAAGTAATAGAACCAATAAAAGCCAAAGGTCAACTAAATATATGGACATACAATAAATAAACCCGTTTTAAAACGGGTTTTAATTAACTTAATTTCTTAACTAGCTTAGCACCTGTAACATCAAATTCTTGAGTATTATAACTTTGTGTAACAGTATTATCTTCTGTAACAGCATTTTCATCTATTAAATCAGGGTCATCTTCTACCCCATCTTCATAATCAAGATCATAACCGTATTCAGCATCAATAACCTTACAAAAAGATTCTTTTATATATGTATATTCTCCATTTAAAGAAAATATATCATCTACGTAATCACTAGGAACTACTACATACTTACCATTTTCATCTATAACTACATTACAAGCTTGATAAACATGGTGACATCTTCTCTGTTCTCCTGTTAATCTGCTATGTTCTGGATTACTAGTCCAAGAGTGATGAGTAACAGGAATATAAGTAAAATAAGTATAACTTGTCTTACCTGATCTAACATGATGAGGTATAGGCATTAAATACGTATAAGCATATCTATATTCAATATAATCATGATTCTTTTCTTGAACAGCAGCTATCGCATCTATATTTTCATCTATTCTAAGTAAATCTTTCTTATCTTCAAACTTGCATAATTTCTTTTCATCTTCACTTAAAACTTTATAATCTTCTTGTCTTTCATATCCCTCATAACTTAAATATTCCTTATTAATATATCTAGAAAAATTTTGTTCATTAATATAAAGATGCGCATGATCTCCCTTAATATCACATTCTGCTTTTTTACCACATCCACTTAATCCAGTAATCATTACTGTTGTAACTAAAACTAAAGATACACCTCTCAAACTTAAAAATTTACCTAAATTTAATCTCATATTATTCATATAAATCTCTCCTTCTCACACTTTGAATAATAAATTAAATATAATTTATACTTAAGATTTAAAAAGACCTCTATGCTCTAGCATAAAGGTCTATTACCTAGTATTAAAAAAACTTTTATGCTATCTACATAAAAGTCTTGTTCTATAGATTTAAATAACCCGGGTTTTTAATAACCGTATAGTCGAATTATTACACTTTCTAAAGTGGAACTACTCCCTCTTAAGTAATTTAATTATAGCATAAATTTAAGAAATTGTCAATGAATACACTTTTAGAAATCATTATTAACTAATTTCTTAATATCTTTTTCATTCAACTTTTGCTTACCAATTACTCTATTTATACAAGTATACAATATACGTAGTCTTACCTTATCTTTAGGTTCTAAAGAAACAAATTTTAAATTAACTGGATATCCAGAATTTAAATATAATAATAGATTAGCACTCTTATCTTCAAAAGTAATACTTATTGTAGATATAGAGATATAAGGAATAGAATATATCTGTTTCTTTATACCAAACTTACTATAATTATCAAAAAGAATTATCTTCTTATCTGTAAATACACCATGATCCCTAGAAGTTTTATAAGCTACCAATATCTTCTCATCATCATATATATAATGTTTAATATAACCTGGTAAATCGTTTTTATCTAAAGCTTTAGAGAAATTAAAAGATTTAGTTACTTCTTTATACTTTACATAAAACATAAATATCACACTCCAAAATAATATAATATATATTCATATTATAAACAATTTGCTTTATTTTTCAAACAAAAAAGAATATTTAAAATATTCTTTTAATCTAACCAACTACTACTATCAGCATCACTTGGCATTCTTAAATCTCCCCTTGGAGATACACTTATTGTACCTACCTTAGGTCCATCAGGAAGACAACTACGTTTAAATTGTTGATTAAAGAATCTCTTTATAAAGAATCTTAACCATTTGTCAATTGTTTCTTCTGTATACATTCCTTCAAATGTCTTATTAGCGATATATCTTATCTTATCAGGGCTTGCTCCATATCTCATAAAATGATATAGATAAAAATCATGTAATACATATGGTCCAACTACACTTTCTGTTTGTTGTTCTATTTTGCCATCTTTAGAAGGAGGTAATAACTCTGGACTAATTGGAGTATCTAAAATATCTAAAATAGTCTTCTTACATTCTTCATTCTTTTCTATATCAGCAAAATATCTTACTAAGTATCTTACTAAAGTTTTAGGTATAGATGTATTAACAGCATACATAGACATATGATCTCCATTATAAGTACACCATCCTAATGCTAATTCAGATAAATCGCCAGTCCCAATTACTAATCCACCTTCTTTATTAGCAATATCCATTAATATTTGTGTTCTTTCTCTAGCTTGAGTATTTTCATAAGTAACGCTTCTATCTGTTTCTTCTAAACCAATATCTTTAAAATGTTGTAAAGAAGCTTCTTTAATACTTACTTCACGCATTGTAACACCATAATTTTTCATTAAAGTTAAGGCATTATTATATGTTCTACCTGTTGTACCAAATCCAGGCATTGTTACTCCAATTAAATTGTCAAAGCTAATACCTAATTTTCTATAAGCTTCAATTACCACTAAGAAAGCTAACGTTGAATCAAGTCCACCACTAATACCAATAACACACTTTTTCATTCCAGTATGTTTAATACGTTTAGCTAAACCACACGCTTGAATATTAACAATTTCATTACATCTTTCAGCTCTTTTAGCTTCGTTACTAGGAACAAATGGATAAACATCATAAACTCTTCTTAAATCTGTATTATTATCCTTTAATTCAATATTTACAACACGATAATTACTTGCTGCTCCAATTCCCATAAAACTAATATCTTTAATTCTATTGTTCATAAGTCTTTGAATATCAACATCACTTATAATATGATTAGTTTCAAAATTAAATCTGTCATTTTCTACTAAAAGAGAACCATTTTCCATAATACCAGCATATCCAGAGAACACTAAATCTGTAGTAGATTCATTAACTCCAGAAGAACTATATATATAAGCACATACATTTTTAGCAGATTGCATACTTATTAAATTCTTACGATATCCAAACTTGCCAATAACTTCATTACTAGCTGATAAATTAAATATCATTGTTGCTCCATTTAAAGCAGCTTCTACACTAGGTGCTTTAGGACTCCATAGATCTTCGCATACTTCAATTCCAAAAGTAAACTTAGCATCATCTTTATCTCTAAATATTAAATCTATACCAATAGGAACCTCTTTACCAAACATATTAATAGTTCTACTAGTTAAAGTATTACTTGTACTAAACCATCTTTTCTCATAAAACTCACCATAATTAGGAATATATGTTTTAGGTACAATACCTAATATTTCTCCTTTATTTATAACTATTGCACAATTAAATAATTGATTATCACATACTATTGGTGCTCCTATAATAGATATAATATCTAAAGACTTAGTTTCATTCATAACTTTCTTTATCGCATCTTTAGACTTAGTAAGTAATATATCTTGACTAAACAAATCAGCACAAGTATATCCTGTTAAGCAAAGCTCAGGGAAGGTTACAATTTGTACACCTTCCTTATTTAAATCTTTTATTTCTTTAATAACTTCCTTAGTATTAAATTCTACATTACCTACTTTTAATTCTGGTACAGAAGCAGCAACTCTTGCATATCCATAAGTTTTATTCATTATAATATTCCTTTCTTTTTTAATGTATATTCCATAAATGCTATTTTACTATTAGCATCATTAATTTTCAATTCTTTAGAATCTCCCTTTATCAATTCTAAAATATCATCATAAGACATTTCTATATATTCTAATCTTTCTCCATC